>JBMYXJ010000666.1:0-2081 GCA_049608285.1 Mycobacterium sp.
GTGATCACCGCTGCGCTGGCCGGCATCGATGCCGGAGCCGAGCGGATGCGTGCCGAGCAATTGGTCCGAGACAAGCTACGCCGCGAAAAGCTCGGCGATCCCCTTGACAGGGACGCAGAGAACAAGGTGACGCGCCGGCTCGTCGGGTTGTTGGCACGTCGCGGCTACGGCCAATCTATGGCGCTAGACGTCGTGACAGCAGAGTTGGCGAACGAGCGGGACCGCCGCAAGGTGTAACCGGCCCCTAGGCATGCGCCCTGCGTTGTGCAGCAGAGAAATCCGATGCCAGGGTCCCGGTGAGCACTCGGCGTAGCGCGATCACCGCTACCGTGCCAGCGATAGCTGTCCATGAGGGATCGATGCTCAACCAGAGTAAGCTCGCGGCAACAAACAGATCCATCGCCGTACGCAGCGCCAGCATTGGCTGGCGGAACACGGCCAGAGCGGTGATGCCGAGCATAATTCCGGCCAGAGTGCAGCACCACGCTGCGTTGACGACGAGGTTCACGGAGTCGGTGGTGGTTCAGAGATCGGGCGTGCTGACTTCACCCGGGCGATTTCGCGCTGCTCCTGGGCGATTTCGCGATTCAGGAAATAGTTCAGCACCGTGCGGATGGTAGCGATCGCCGCGAGCTTGCCGATCTCCTCGAACGACGGTGAGATAGCCGTCCGCAATACATCGGCGGCGAGCTGAAACTCAAGTCCCAGTACCAGGAATCGGGCTAGCGACAGTCGCACCGCCGAGAACTGGTTGATGTTTCGCTGGGTCAATGCGATGGCGAATTTCACGATCGCGACGATCGCTCCGATCATGATGACGACCGCACCGCAGGCCTCGATCAGCCGCACCATCAGGTCCACCATGTTGCGCAACGCCGACTCCGGCAGTATCTCGAAAGCCAACAACGACTGCGTCATTTCACCTCCTCGGGAGTACGGGCGATCAGAGGGATCGGCCCGGGTCGCCGACAAGGTCGAGGGGTTCGGCCTCCATCGGCACGGGGCCGCGCTTGGACTTCCTCAGTCGCTGTTCAAGCCAGGTCGCAAACCACGATAGTGCGAAGTTGACGCTGATCATCAGAATCGCGATGACGATCAGAGCCGGGATGTAGTTGCCGTAGGCCGAGCCGACCACGGTGCCCTGGCGCACCATTTCGACGAATGTGATCTGATACCCGATCGCAGTGTCCTTGAGGGCCACTACCAGCTGGGAGATCAGTACCGGCAACATCGACGTGACCGCCTGGGGGAGAAGGATCGAACGCATCGTCTGCCCCGAGGTAAGCCCCAGGGCTGAGGCCGCCTCGCTCTGCCCGCGGGGCAGCGCGTGTACGCCGGCTCGCACGATCTCGGCGATGACCGCACCGTTGTAGAGCGTCAATCCGGTGATGACACCTGCCAGGGCCAGATACTTCGAGGGGAGGACGTCATAGAACGCATAGAGAAAATAGGCAAAGATCATCATGATCAGCACCGGCACCGCGCGGAAGAACTCAACGATCACTGAGGAGAACCAACGGATAGCGGTGTGTGTTGAGAGTCGACCAACTCCGAGCACGAAGCCCAGCGCCAGCGCCAGCACGATTGATACCGCAGCAGCCTTGAGGGTGCCCTCGATGCCCGGCAGGACGTAGGTCGTCCACAGATTCGCCGTCAGGAACGGCTCCCACTTTGCCGCGGTCAGCTGCCCCTTGGCTTCCAGGCGGGAGTACACGACCCAGGCCGCCAGGGCGACGACCACGACGGTGACCGCGCTGATGAGGTGATTGCGCGCCCGTGCGCGCGGTCCCGGCGCGTCGAAAAGAACTGAGGCCCCGGTCATGATCGCCCGATCTTCGGGTAAGCGTTCATTACCGCACCACCGACATTTGCTTGCCCAGCCAGCCGAAGAGCAACCCCAGGGGCAGTGTCAAGACGAGGAAGCCGAGGGCGAAGATGCCACCGACGACCATCACTGCCGCGGTGTTCTCGATCATCTCTTTCATCAACAATGCGGCCTCAGCCACCCCGATCGCCGACGCGATCGTGGTGTTCTTGGTCAGTGCGATAAGCACCGAACCCAGCGGGATGAGCACCGCGCG
>JBMYXJ010000667.1:0-2072 GCA_049608285.1 Mycobacterium sp.
CTCAATGAATCCTTAATCGTAGAGGTTACTGTCCAGTATATGTGGATCGACGACACCAGCGCGGATGTCATCAAAGTTGATTTCGATGCCCTTTACCACGGCGACGTCCTGGTGGAGGGAATCACCTCGGAGCAACTTGACGACGAGCAGCTTCTACCTACCGCAGTGTGAAACAACGCGCCCCCTCGGGCGCGTTTTCGCATCGCCGGGTTGCCGAACGCTCACGCGCGCATCGGGTAGAGGTAGCGCAGATATGTCCTGTGCGCTTCCACACCACTAAATCCCCCAGAACTACACCCCAGCCGTGGCCCTTGCTGGGGTCACCATGCCGGCCAGTCGCTCGCTGATCAAGTTCTCGGCTTCGGCGACGATTCGCGCGACCAGATCTCCGACCGTCGGGATGTCATTGATCAGCCCCATGGCCGTACCCACAGTCCAGATCCCTGCATCGACGTCGCCCTCATCGAAGACCCGGCGTCCACGAACACCAGCCACCAGGTCCTTGATGTCCTCGAACTGACCACCCCCATTGAGGACCTCCACCACCTCACGCGAGACCGCGTTGGATGCCACGCGCGCGGTGTTGCGCAAACTACGGAAGATCAAGTCTGTGCCCCGCTCGTCGCCGGCGACGATAGCTTCCTTGACGTTCTCGTGAATGCAGGACTCGACGGTGCACATGAACCGCGAACCCATATTGATGCCATCGGCTCCCAGCGCCAGAGCCGCGACCAGACCACGCGCATCGGCGAATCCACCCGACGCGATCATCGGGATCTCGATCTTGTCGGCCGCTGCCGGGATCAGCACCAATCCTGGGATGTCGTCCTCACCCGGGTGGCCCGCGCATTCGAAGCCATCGATGCTAATGCCATCTACGCCCAGAGTCTGCGCCTTGATCGCATGCCTCACCGAGGTGCACTTGTGCAGCACCTTGATTCCGTTGTCGTGGAACATCGGCAGATGCGGGGCCGGGTTGGAACCTGCGGTCTCCACGATCTTGATGCCAGCGTCGACGATGACCTGCCGATACTCGTCGTAGGGCGGCGGATTGATCGCCGGAAGGATGGTCAGGTTGACCCCGAACGGCTTGTCGGTCAGATCCCGCGTCTTGGCAATCTCGGCGGCTAAATCCTCCGGCGTGGGCTGAGTCAACGCGGTAAGGAAACCCAATGCACCCGAGTTCGCCACTGCCGCAACCAGTTCCGCACGGCCAACCCATTGCATGCCGCCCTGGGCGATCGGATGCTCAACGCCGAAAACTTCGGTGAACTTGGTCGTCAATGTCTTCGATGTCTTCGATGTCATGGCCTTACCTACCTTCGGGTCATCTCGGCGCCATTCGGATCGCGCCGTCCAGGCGGATCACCTCGCCATTGAGCATCGGGTTATCGACGATGTGCACGGCCAGGGCACCGTACTCATCGGGGTCGCCCAGCCGGGCCGGGTGCGGAACCTGCTTGCCCAGCGACGCCTGCGCCTCCTCTGGCAGCCCACCCAACAGCGGCGTCTTGAACAGTCCCGGCGCGATCGTGACGACCCGGATGAGCTGACGCGACAGGTCGCGAGCGATGGGCAGCGTCATGCCGACCACGCCGCCCTTGGACGCGGAGTAAGCCGCCTGGCCGATCTGCCCATCGAAGGCCGCGACAGAGGCTGTGTTGACGATGACGCCGCGCTCACCGTCAATCGGCTCGCTCTTGGCGATCCGTTCGGCCGACAAACGCAGCACGTTGAACGTTCCGATGAGGTTGACCTCGATGATCTTTCTGAACGCTTCCAGGGGGAACGGGCCGTCCTTGCCCAATGTCTTGACCGCATTCCCGATGCCGGCGCAGTTGACATTGATCCGCACAGCGCCCATCTCCTCGGCGACATCCAGCGCGGCCGACACCTGATCCGCGTCAGTCACGTTGGCCTGGACGAACTTAGCCCGCGCACCCAGCTCGTTGACGGCATCCTCACCCTTGAGGTCGATCACAACGACCGACGCGCCCCGGTCGAGCAGTCGCTTCGTCGTCGCGAGACCCAGACCGGAAGCACCGCCGGTAACGACCGCTACAGCGTCCTTG
>JBMYXJ010000668.1:0-2072 GCA_049608285.1 Mycobacterium sp.
GTCACTGGGCTTGATGACCACCGTGTTGCCGGCCGCGATCGCCGGGCAGATCTTCCAGATGGCCATCATCATCGGGTAGTTCCACGGCGTGACCTGCCCGATCACACCGACCGGTTCACGACGGATCCACGACGTGTGGTCAGTCAGGTATTCGCCGGCCGACTTGCCCTCCAGAATCCTTGCCGCACCAGCGAAGAAGCGGATCTGATCGACCATCGCCGGGATCTCTTCAGCCATGGTCAGGTGCATGGGCTTTCCGGTGTTGCGGCTCTCCGCGGCCACGAGGTCCGCTGCCGCCTCCTCGACGTCGTCGGCGAAGTCGAGGAGTGCTTTCTGCCGGTGGGATGGAGTTGTGCGCTTCCATTCCTTGAACGCTTTGGTCGCGGCGCTGTAGGCGTCGTCGATGTCTTGCTCGTTGGAGACCGGGGAGGTGCCGTATTCCTCGCCGGTGCTTGGGTCGACCAACGGCATGGTCGCTCCGCTTACCGAGTCGACGGGCTCGCCTCCGATGAAATTCTGGACGTTGGTCATATCAGCGGCTCCGGTAGGGAGAGGTGAATCAGAGGTCGGCGAGAATCTGGGCGAGCACGTCGAGGCCTTCGAGGAGAAGGTCGTCGCTGATGGTCAACGGTGGCAGGAAGCGCAGTACGTTGCCGAACGTTCCGCATGAGAGCACGATCACGCCTGCGTGATGGGCTGCCGAGCAGAGGTTTTTGGTCAACTCCGGATCCGGTTCGGTGGTTCCGGACTTCACCAGCTCCACGGCGATCATCGCGCCCCGCCCGCGGACATCGCCGACGCGGTCGTCTTCGGCTTGGATTCGATTCAGCTTGTCCTTCATCAAGAATTCGATGTGAGCTGCGCGCTGCACCAGGCCGTCGGCCTCGATTGTTTCGATAGTCGCCAGCGCGGCGGCGCACGCGACGGGGTTGCCGCCGTAGGTGCCGCCGAGGCCGCTGACGTGCGGGGCGTCCATGATGTCGGCCCGGCCGGTGACCCCCGAGAGAGGCATCCCGTCGGCGATGCCCTTGGCGGTCACGATCAGATCCGGCACGATGCCCTCGTGTTCGCAGGCGAACATCGCGCCCGTGCGGGCGAATCCGGTCTGCACCTCGTCGGCGATGAAGACGACGTTGTTGGCGCGACACCAGTCCAGCAATGCGCGCAGGAAGCCCTCCGCGGGGAC
Source organism: Mycobacterium sp. (assembly GCA_049608285.1). Classification (GTDB taxonomy): domain Bacteria; phylum Actinomycetota; class Actinomycetes; order Mycobacteriales; family Mycobacteriaceae; genus Mycobacterium. The sequence continues at coordinate 1,187 of JBMYXJ010000668.1, forward strand.
GATGAAGCCCCCCTCGCCCTGGATCGGTTCAATGATCACCGCGGCCAGGTTCTCGGCGCCGACCTGCTTGTCCATCACACCGATGGCTCGTTGGGCGGCGAGTTCGCCGTCAGTAGCCAGCTCCTTGCCCAACTCAGCGTCTCGGTACGGATAGGACATCGGTGCGCGGTAGATCTCCGGGGCGAAGGGGCCGAACCCGTGCTTGTAGGGCATCGACTTGGCGGTCAGGGCCATCGTCAGATTGGTGCGACCGTGATAGGCGTGGTCGAAGGAGACCACGGCCTGTTTCCGGGTGTAAGTCCGGGCGATCTTGATGGCATTCTCGACGCCCTCCGAGCCGGAGTTGAACAACGCCGAGCGTTTCTCGTCGGTGCCGGGGGTGAGCCTGTTGAGGGCTTCGGCGACGGCGACGTACTTCTCATACGGGGTGACCATGAAACAGGTATGGGTGAACTTGGCCGCCTGCTCGGAGAGTGCCTTGACGACTCGCGGTGAGGAGTTGCCGATCGTGGTGACTGCGATGCCCGAACCCAGGTCGATCAGCCGGTTGCCATCGACGTCTTCGACGATGCCGCCGGAGGCCCGCGCCGCGTAGATGGGCATCGTGGTGCCGACCCCACGGGCTACGGCCGCGCTCTTTCGCGCGAGCAGTTCAGCGGAGAGCGGGCCAGGGATGGCGGTGGCCAGGTAGCGGCTCTGCTCGAGGGTGCTCAACTGGAGACCTCCTACGTGCCCGTGTGGAAACGGAGAATCTGACTGCCGCGTGGCCGCTTGAGCCTAACTGCTCGAGGGCTCGATCCGCCGAGAACCGTGCGAGCTCTTGCCGCGATTGTCGAGGACACCGCCCAGTGACAACGAATTTCGTTGCGTTGGGACCAGCAGCGGT
>JBMYXJ010000669.1:0-2066 GCA_049608285.1 Mycobacterium sp.
ACTCATGCCGCGCTGCCTCCGATGATCGCCGGAGGTGCGGGCGCAGTGCTCAACATCGGATCGATCGCGGGATTCCAGCCGCTGCCGGACGCGGCCGTGTACTCGGCGACCAAGGCCTACGTCCAGACATTCTCCGAGGCCGTCCACGAGAGTTTGCGTGGCACTGGGGTGTCGTGCACGGCATTGTGCCCGGGGCCGGTGCCCACCGAATGGTGGGAGCTGGCAGGCGAACAAGTACCCGGTCAGGCGACTCAGCTTTCTGCCGAGGAAGTAGCCGAGGTGGGGATCTCGGCCATGCTCGCCGGCAAGCGCGTGGTGGTGCCGGGGTTGGTGCCCAAACTGACCGGACTCGCTGGGCGGTTCGCTCCGCGTGCGCTACTGCTACCCGCACTCCGGCGCGGATCGGCGCGACGGCGCTGACGCGACGTCAGTTCCAGGTGCTACTTCGGACCAAACCAGGTGCGGTTTCCGTAGCTGTCCAGATGCACAACTTCATCTACGGGCCTGCGTGTTGTCGGGCCGTAGCGGCCCTGCGGCCAGCCCAGCGGCACCACACAGCAGGGGGTGACCGATGTCGGCAGCTTCAGCACACGCCGCGCCGAGGTCAGATTCCACAGCGGCAACGTAATCAGCGATGCTCCCAGCCCCATTGACCTCGCCGCCAGCAGCAGATTCTGGACACTGGGATAGATCGAACCGAAGAACCCTGACACCGCCGCGTGCGGCATCGGCACATACGGGATTCGGCCTTCCCTGGCGCTCAGTCGAAGACACGCCACCACCAAAACGGGGATGTCGGCGAAGTGATCGACCTGCCATTCGATGGCGCGCACACTTTTGGCCATCTCCTCGTCGTAGGCGGCGATGTCGCGGATCGAGGTGCGGTAAAACACCTTCCACGCAAGCCGGTACCGCCGGGCCAGCTTCTCCTTGATTCGCCGATCTTTGACGACGATGAACTCCCAATTCTGCCCGTTGGCGCCTGTCGGTGCGCGCAGCGCCAACTCGATGCACTTCAGCACGATCTCGTCATCGACCGGGTCGGGAAGAACACGACGAATAGCGCGCTGCGTCATCATCGCCTCGACCAGAGGCATCTCCAGACGGGCCAGGGCCTCGGCTGTGGTCGGAATCGGTGCGGGCATGGTTAGGCCTTCCCCGCGATCCATTCGGCGGTGAACTGCTGCATCTGTGGTACCTCGACGGCGATCAGGTCGGCGATGTAACGCTCTATCCTGCCCCCCATCAACGGGATCCTCACCTCTAGTGTCCCGCGGATACGCAGGCTGGAACCGTCCGCGGCCGGTTCGAGCATCATGGTGCCCGAACCGGAACTGGGCACCCCGCGAGCGGACATCGTGAACTCGCCGTGAAACTCATCGGCGGATGCGGGCCACCACCGTTCAGTGCGCACGATCGTCGTATCACCGGGCAGCACGCGACTGATGCTGCGCGGCAGTTTGCCCTTGCGCAGGTCCTGGGTGGTGCGGACGGCGACAGCGCCGTCCTCGCCGACCTCCAGTGATTCCAGTGTCATCGAATCGCCACCGTAGTTCGCGAGCCTGGCCAGCCAGTAGGCCTTGTCCCGGAAGGCTTTCCAGACCGCGGCCGCACTAGCCGCACTCTCGGAGGTTACGTCGAATGAACGCGGCACCGTTAACCCTTCCACTTACCGAACAGCTTGTCGGCAGTACGCGCGGCGAAGCGCCGGGACTCTTCGATCTGTTGTGCGCTGATATTGGTCGGCGGCAGCTTCACTCCCAGATATCGGTCCTTGTATTCTCCAGAACCCAAATAGCTGGTCAGGGAGAGAATCGACGGCAACTGCCCGCCTGGATAGGTGAAGTGGATGCCGCCGGCGTAGTGACCCCCCTTTTTCTCGGCAAGTTTGCGCACCCCGGTGAGGTTCTCCCGCCAGTACCGTCTGCACACGGCGAAGACGACGAAACGCTTGCCGCCAAGCAGGTCTCGCGCCTCGTGGGACTTCAGGAACGTCCGCAGCGGCATCGAGACCGTACGCCACCAGGTCGGCGACCCGATACAGATCAGGTCGTAGTCGCCGGTCC
>JBMYXJ010000670.1:0-206 GCA_049608285.1 Mycobacterium sp.
CCTCGGCCATGAGCGCCTCGTTGTCGTCGTCCGGCGCCGCGTCCGCCTTCGCGTCCTGCTTGAAGATCACCCAGCCCTGCGCCCACCGCTCAAGCCCCTGAAGGCCCTCGCGCATGACGATCTGCTTGGCGTAGTAGAACCAGTACGAGGCCTCGATCACACCGTCGCCGCGACCCAGGGCGCTCTCGGGCTCATCAGCCGTGTGC
>JBMYXJ010000670.1:216-2060 GCA_049608285.1 Mycobacterium sp.
CCGAGCGAGACTTGCGCCCGTCCTTGCCGTCGAGCTCGGAGTAGTTGGCCCACTCGCCCGCGTGAAACACCGCACTGAGGAACCAGGCAATCCGCGGCTCTTTGCCCTCCTCGCGAACGATGCGGCGCATGAGCCGGCGCCGGTCGACGTGCTTCATGGACCGGACCACCGCGTACCGGCGCTCCTGGTCGTCGTCCGCGAGCTGCTCGGACACGATGCGCCACCGCGGATCTGCCCACTCCTCACCCGTGAAGTACGCCCGCGCAAGCATTCGGATCGTCTTCACGAACCCGATCTCGCAGCACTGCGCAAGCTCCTGCAGGTGCGCAGCCCACGCCACGTCGTCCGGCCGCTGCGAATACGGCTGGACCTGCCACGTTGAGTCCGCGATGGCGGCGCACGTATCCCCCACCGCCTGCTTGATGATCGGGTCGCGCAGCATCTGCTCGACGATCGCGGGGTTCTTCGCCAGCGCGAACGAGGCATCGTAGAGGATCGTGCCTGCGAACCGGCTGCGGTACGCATTGGCGTACGTGCGGTCATGCGTTGTCGTGGGGAATACGGGGCCAACCATAGGACATTCCTCGGGTCAGGAATCGGCGGGCACCGGGGTCTACCCTAGCACCCGGCGCGGATCCGCTGTCTCAATCTCTCCGTACCCGCTCCTGCGGGTCTGCTTCTTCCTGCTTCGCTTCGTGGACTCTGCTGTGCCCGTGCGGCGGCGGAACCGCGTCCGCTGGGCGGCGATGGCGAGGGCCAGGGCGTCCGCTCGGTCGGGGCTGCGCCCGATCCGCTCCTTGATCTTGTCTTTGGCCTCCAGCTTGATCCGGCCCCCGACGTAGTCCCACTCGGGGGTCAGCAGCTCCTCTTCGAGCTCGTCGTCGGGGTCGCACGCGCCGTACGTGTCGAACCACTCGCGCATGTGCCACCACAGCTCCGAGCGGCGGTCCGAGAACGTATCCGGGTCCAGCGCCCGGGAGCCGAAGTCCACGCGGATCACCCGGAAGTGGTCGGGCACGCGGAACCGCTCACGCTGCTTGATGAGCATTGTCGCGGGGCCTGATCCGTACCCGCCCGTCGTGTCCAGCGCGACGGCGTCGGCCTTGGTCTCGTACTGGATCGTGGCGACGCTCCGGGCGATCTCGTCCTCGTCGCAGTACGGCATGATTCCGTGGTCGGGGAACCAGACCAGCGGACCGTGCAGGACGCAGGACACATTCAGGTCGTCGCCGAACGTGGCTGCGTCGGTGCCGATCTTGGGTACGTCCTGGTCGCGCGGTTCGGCCCCGTCAGCCAACCGCTGCCGCGCCTTGCTCAGGTGGGCGTAGGACAGGATGCACTTGTCACCCGCCTGCGGGAACTTGGCCTCGACCATGGCGTTGTAGATCGGCGAGCCCGGCCGGTGCTTGCGGGCGATGGCCTCCACCCCGTGGACCGTCTGCAGGCCGGGGATCAGATCCTTGCCCTCGCGGTAGTTCGGCGTCTCCGTACCCTTGACGCGGATAGTGTTGTTCAGGCCCGGCCGAGGCTTCTCCCGGGCCGCCTTGCAGAAGAAGTGCGTCGGCCCGCACTTGGGGTTGCCGATGCCCACGATCCGGTCATTCGAGCCGACCGCGCAGCCCAGGAACGCCTCGACCGCGAAGTCGGGAACGCCCGCCGCCTCGTCCACGATCGCCAGCACGTTCTCGGCGTGGAAGCCGGCCAGGGCGTTGACGTTGTTGGCCGTCATGCCCTTGCCGTACCACTTCGGCCCGATCTTCCACGCGGGCGCGGCAGGCATGAGCCGACCCGGCAGCTCGATCTTCGCCCGCGCGTGCGCCTCGCGGATCTCGCCCCAGAGGATG
>JBMYXJ010000671.1:0-2055 GCA_049608285.1 Mycobacterium sp.
AGCGCCCGTACACCGTCTCCCCCGCCAACAGGTTCGACCCAAGATCGGCCCAAAATTGCCCTACCCCCGGCCACAGCGACACACTTAGCGTCATGACAGCCACACCAGCAGCGCGCGACCCTCGCCGCGGAGGCTGGGGACACCGACTCACCGCTGTCGCCTCAATCGTGCTGGTTTCTGCGGCCGCAGGGTGCTCGAACCCCACCAATCCCACGACTGGCGAGCCCAGCACGTCGGCGGACTGCAATAGGGTCGATTACCCGCTAGTCGATATTCCCCCACGGTCAGGGGACGCACCCGCGATGCAGATCCCCCAACCACCCGGATGGGAGGTAGGCCAGACCGACGAGAAGGAGCATCAGCGGCTTCGATTCGTCCAAACAAACCAGGCCCTCGCCGCCAACCACTACGCCCCCACGTCTGCCGTCACCCTGAGTTCCCACCCCGGCCAATGGCCCGCACAAGAATTGTTCGATGAGGCAAACTCCGCACTGATCGATTCGGGTTTCGCGGAAGGGATCCAATCGAGGCCCACCACAGTGTGCGGGCAACCGGCCGAAATCAGCGACTACACCATGACGCTGGACGGCGTGAGCGCCCCGATGTCCGCCAAGGCGCTGATGGCGGTAGCCGAATCCGAAAACGAGACCTATCTAGCCGTGCTGACCATTACGACCACAGAACCCGACAATCCCATCTACCAGCGCGACAGCCAAGCCATTTTGGACGGGTTCGCCATTGTCATAAAAGACGAATAAGCGTCGACTGAGCCTAGTTTGCCCAAGCCTATGTCGGCAGCGCCTCACACCCCCAGTAGCGCTTCACTCGGTGTCGGATCTCCGGTTGAAGCGGCCCCACGGCCCACCGTCGCAGCAAGGCAACAGAGTGCAGGGATTCAACCCACATCTCACGGCAGGCATGGCTCGCATGCTGAAAAAACGAACCGAGAGGTGGACTAACGGCTCAACACATCACGACCCGAAGCTCGGAATCGGCGCCGCGAGCTGTGTTGCCCAGGATGAGCGACCACTCATCTCCATTTCACGCGGCGATCACGTCGACCCGGGAATCTGAACATGACCGCGAAATGCGCGGAGACACAGATGAATGGAGCAAATCATGCAACGACCCGCCACTTGGAAGGTTCTCACCGTCGGCGCCGCCATGGCAGGCCTCGGTGTACTCGGTGTTGGAACTGCGATAGCCGATGACACCACGACGCCGCCCGACGTCATCAGCGAGGCACCCGTGACCGCCAACGACGGCGGTGACGATTCGCAGGAGGAGTCACGGCGACTAGTTCGTTGGCTCACCCGGTAAGCCACGACTCGACGCCCGCTTCGACTGGCGGGCGTCGCGGCTCACGGAACCTGTTGGCGGTGCATGTTCTTCGGAGCCGCTATCCGCAGAACCCACCCGCCGCTGGGGGTCGGAGTACCTACCATTTGAAGATGAATACCACCCGCATCCAGTACCTAATGGCCGGTGGCGCCCTCGCGGCATCGGCCGTCCTCGGAGCTGCTTGGGCTTCGCTGGGGCGACATCAACACCAAGGCGGGCACCGTTACCGTCAGCGGGAAGCTGGTACACGTCGTGGGCGAGGGGTTGCGCTGGATTACCTGGCGCGACCTCAACAATTTCGGGAAGCAGTGGCGCACGGCCCGCGAAGACCTCGGCGTGCCCGAAGTGACGACGCACAGTTTCTGCAAGACGGTCACCGACCTGATCGACGAGGAGGGGCTGTCGGCTCGCATCGGCGCTGATCAGCTCGGTCACAGCCACGTGTCGATGACACAGGATCGGTATATGACTCGGGGCCGCGTTCACACCGAGGTTGCTGGGAACAACACAGCCTGATACCTCTGCTCAGCCACGCTTAACTCCCTCATCCAGGGAGTGTCAAGGATCAGCCGAAGCAACTGTCAAGAATCAGCCGAAACACCGTCAAGCATCACCCGAGGTAATACACCTCTTTGGTGGGGCGGGCGGGGCTCGAACCCGCGACCAATGGATTATGAGTCCACGGCTCTAACCAACTGAGCTACCGCCCCGACG
>JBMYXJ010000672.1:0-2049 GCA_049608285.1 Mycobacterium sp.
GCCACCGGCGATCACGCTGTCGAACGGAAACGGCAGGTATTCCAGCTCGGAGAAGGCCTCATACAGGTCGCGGGTGAAGCTTCGGGGGGCTCCTGCGGGCAGATCGAAGACTGCAAGTGCGCCGATATGCATCGGTGTGCGCGGCGTCTCCATGCGGGCAAACATCTGGTCCAGAGGGCTGAGCAGCTTCACGAGGCCACCCTAGCTTCGCCGGCTGGTCGCGGGTTCGAATCTGGGCGACCGCCCGGCCCGCGCTCACCTGCGGACCGGAGGCAACGTCGGCATAGCGGGGTTGCTCCCGCAGGCGAGAAGATCCCATGGCGTGCAAGCCGCATAGGGAATCACGCGATCTTCAGCCGCGTGAGTAGGGCAACTCAGTAGCGATCGAGCTCGATCAACCGCTCGTCGCTGATCCCGAAGTGATGCGCGATCTCGTGGAATACGACGTGTCTGACCTTGCGGCGTAGACGGTCGGGATCCCCGCCGCTGAGTCGTGTGATCGGCCCGCGGAAGATGCTGATCTTGTCGGGAAGCGCCCCGCCGTACATGCTGTTTCTTTGAGGAAGCGGAATGCCGCGGTACAGGCCGAGCAGGGGCTGCCCGTCGGGAGGCTCGTCCTCGGCGACGATCTCGACGTTGTCCAATGCTGCACCGAGATCGGCCGGCAACGAACTCAGTGCCTCGTTGATCGCCTCTTCGAACGGATCATTGAGGCTCGGGTCCGAACTCGTACTCACCTCCGCAAGGGTGCCAGAGAAGTATCGCCGGCGTTTTCTTGGCCTAACCCACGACGTGGCCGTCGAAGTGTGTGACCCGATCTAGGTGGTACCGGGGCACCTGGAGCGCTACTTCGCCAAGAGCGGGGTGCGGTCGAAGAAGACTTCGTTGCGGACGATGAGGCCATCGTCGACCAAGACAGTGCACACTCCGTCACATTCGATGACGCCGTCATTGACCGGAATGACGGCATGCCAGTAGTTCAGGAACCCGCCGCTCATGGGCCGCACTCCGGTATTTGTCCACACCCACTCCGGGTAGCGTGCGAGGAGTCGGCGAAAGTACGCCAGGATTTCAGAGTGGCCATGCACTCCAGCGGGTACTGCGGGGTCGCTGTACGTCGCGCCCTGTGCGTAGAACGCGACCAAGCCTTCGGGGTCGTTACCAGTCCAGGCGGGTAACCAGCGATCGGTGAACAGCTTCGCCTCGGTCTCGGACATTCCGCTAAAGGTAGGCATGAGTAGCGATTGTTGTGTCTGAACCCCGCTCAGCACCAGAACCTGAGAAAGCCGTGCGTGTCTGGCGGGCAGTCTGCGTCCGCCGGCGATGCAGCGATGCTGCCCGGGGGTCGTCTTGTGTCGCCGACCGTTGCGCGTGGCCCGGTCAGCCGCCGGCCTCGAACATCTTCAGGATTTGGCCGCCGCTCGGAGCGTCGTCGGCAAACGTGAACGTGCCGATGTCCTGCATCTCCCGCGCGGCTGCGATCAGCGGCCCCATCGTGGAGCGCATCAGGCTGGCGCCTACGCTCAGCCGCCGCACGCCAAGTGCTGTCATGTCGTGCACTGTCGCCGCCGCCCCGCGCACTCCGACCAGCTGGTTAACCGGAGCCCCTACCCCCGGTATAGCACTGCTTCGCATCGCGCGGTAATGACAATCTCGTCGCCGGCTGCCTCGACCGCTGCCGCTACGCGGTCCACGGCTAAATCCTCTTCGTAGAAACCCCGTTCGGCGTCACCGGTCCAGTCTTCGATACTGCAGCCTGCAGTGCCCGTATCGATGCAGCGCCGAACGTTGTCAGCAACAGCGGACGGATCATCGGCGTAGCCGTTCTCAAAGTCGGCACTGACCGGGATGCTAACGGCCGCTGCGATTTCAGCAATATTGCCCAGCGCCTCATCGAGAGACACTTCGCTCATTGCGTCAGGCCGCCCAAGGGTGAACGCGAAGCCGCCACTGGTAGTTGCCAACGCCTTGAATCCTTGGTGCGCAAGAATTTTTGCTGAACCGGCATCCCAGGCGTTGGGCATAATGAACGTCCCGGTCTCATGCAAG
>JBMYXJ010000673.1:0-2047 GCA_049608285.1 Mycobacterium sp.
GCTTCCGCGGCGACGCGCTCGGCGTGCGCCGGTTCCGCGAGCCACCTGCCGGCCCTGCCGGCTACCTGAGCGTCGCGCAGTTTGGTCGCCACCACCTCTGGGGACATGAAGTTCTCGCGGACGAAGTCGCCCAGGCCCTCGCCGAGCTGATCCTTCTTGCGCTTGATAATCGCTGTGTGTGGGATGGGGATACCCAATGGGTGCTTGAACAGCGCGGTGACCGCAAACCAGTCGGCCAGTGCGCCAACCATGCCAGCCTCGGCAGCGGCCCGGACGTAGCCCACCCAGGGCGCAGCACCATGAGATTGCGCCCAGGTGCAGACCAGGAAGACCACGGTGGCGCCGAGCAGGAAGCTCACGGCGACGACCTTCATCCGCCTCAGGCCTCGCCTGCGTTCGGCGTCGGCAACCGAGTCGGCCCCGGTAAGCGCTTCGGCGAAGCTGCCCCGCCTGCCCGGCCCTGGCCGCGGAGCGCCGGGGACATTCGACCCGCCAGCCGGAGCGCCGACGACACTCAACCCCCGAGCCGCACCGCCGACGACATTCAACCCCCGCGCCGCACCGCCGGGAACATTCAACCCCCGAGCCGGACCGCCGGGGACATTCAATCGATGTGCCACCGCTCCATCATCTGCTATTCAGGCGACTGCCGGTTGCGATGTGGCCGACGTGCCTGTCCCGCCATCCCGAGCCCGGGCCCCCTCGCCGTTATCATCAACACGGACTAAGGAATGGAATACCTCGAACGTGGCACATCAATCCTCGCCTGGGTCGGTCAAGATCGATGGTCGAAAACGACGCTGGCATCAGCACAAGGTGCAGCGACGAAACGAACTTGTCGACGGCACCCTGGAAGCTATCCGCCGCAACGGCAGCAGCGTCAGCATGGATGAGATCGCGGCGGAGATCGGGGTATCGAAGACTGTGCTCTACCGGTACTTCGTCGACAAGAACGACCTCACCACCGCGGTGATGATGCGTTTCGCGCAGACCACCCTGATCCCCAACATGGCCGCGGCGCTGTCGTCGAACCTGGAGGGCTACAACCTCATCCGTGAGCTCACCCGGGTATACGTCGAGACGGTCGCCAGCGAACCCGAGCCCTACCGGTTCGTGATGGCGAACAATTCGGCGAGTAAGAGTAAGGCCATCGCCGACTCCGAGCAGATTATCGCCCGGATGCTGGCGGTGATGTTCCGCCGACGCATGCTTGAAGTCGGGATGGACACCGGCGGCATCGAGCCTTGGGCCTACCAGATCGTCGGTGGCGTGCAGCTCGCCACCCATTCGTGGATGTCCAATCCACGAATGAGCTCCGACGATCTGATCGACTACCTGACGATGCTGTCGTGGAGCGCACTGTGCGGAATCGTCGAAGTGGGCGGCTCACTGGAGAAATACCGGCAGATACCTCATCCGCCGCCTTCTCTTCCGCCTCGGCTGCTTGACTAGCGGCATGAGCGAGCTGTCCGACTTGCCGTCGTTGTGGTCGCACGAACCTCATGTCGAGTTGATGTTCCGCCCCGGCGACAGGGTCGGTGATATCGACCCACGAGCTACTCCCGGGTTCCGCGGCAAGAAGGCCGACGCCCCCACGCTGCAGGAAGAGCGAAATATGCGCTTCGCCGGACTGCAGGAAATGCTCTACGCCAACAGCCGCGCCGGCGACACCCGGTCGGTGCTGCTGGTATTGCAGGGCATGGACACCGCGGGCAAGGGTGGCATCGTCAAGCATGTGGTGGGCGGTGCTAATCCGCAGGGTATCCAGTACACGAGCTTTGGCAAGCCGACAGCCGAGGAACTGGGCCACCACTACCTATGGCGGATCCGAAAGGCGCTGCCCACCGCCGGACACATCGGTGTCTTCGACCGGTCTCACTACGAGGATGTCCTGATCGTGCGCGTGCACAACTTGGTGCCACCGCGGGTCTGGGAGCCCCGCTACGACGAGATCAACGCCTTCGAGCGGCAATTGGTCGACGACGGTACGGCGCTGGTGAAGGTGGCGATGTTCGTCTCGCTCGACGAGCAGAAGAAGCGACTGGCC
>JBMYXJ010000674.1:0-2044 GCA_049608285.1 Mycobacterium sp.
CGCGTGCCCGTGTCATTGTCATGGTCGCGCGATCCAGCTGACAGCGCAGGATTGGGTGCGCTGCCACGACCGCGTTCAACATCGCCTGGATCTGGACCACGGCGACTCCGGCAGGTAGCCGAAGCACCGTCGTCTGCGCAAGCCGACGTGGGTCGCCGTACTCGTAGAGCCAGCGCCCGGCCGGCAACAGCGGTATGGCTTGATCTGACTCGGCCCCGTCAGCCCCGTCAGCGCCGCCGGCATCGCCGCGACCGCCCTGCGGACTGGCGTCGACTGCGGCTGCCAACTCACGCACCGTGGCGCACTCTGCGATCATGCGCGCGCGCAAGGGAACACCGCGACGGCGTACTGCCTGTACGACGGACAGCGCGCTGATGCTATCCAAACCCAGCTCCAACACGTCGGCGTCAACATCAGTCACCGATTCGCCCAAGAGCTCCAAAAATACTTGGGCTAAGAGCTTTTCAGTCTCGGTCTCGGGTACGGAAAGTTGGGTTGAGCCGGTATGCCGTGCCCGAAGCAGGGTGTCGTCAGGCTTGCCGTTGCTGGTGAGGGGGATGTCGTCGACCAACACGATACGGTGCGGCATCATGAACCGCGGCAATCGTTCCCGCAGCATTGCCCGTAGCTCCGGCACCGCGGCTGCCCCGGCAACGAACGCGACGAGCCTCGGACCCGTGGGGCCTGCGTCGGAAACAACGCGAGCATCGTCCACGCCGGGGTGAGACTTCAACACGGCCTCGATCTCGGCGGGTTCGACTCGATAGCCGCGAACCTTGACCTGGTCATCGGCCCGACAGAGGAACTGCAGCGCCCGGCCTGGATGCCGTCGAACCAGGTCGCCGGTGCGGTACATGCGGCGGCCGCCGGGCATTGCCACATACCGCAACGCCGTTTCGACGGGTCGGTGAAGGTAGCCGCGGGTGAGTTGTTCTCCGGCCAGGTAGAGCTCACCGACCGCTCCGTCGGGTACCGATCGGAGTCTGGAGTCGAGCACCATCGCAGACATTCCGCGGGTCGGATGTCCGATCATGGGGCTGTCGTGGTCGCTGATTGCGGCCACAACGGCCTCAACAGTGGTCTCGGTGGGGCCGTAGCAGTTGAACGCGTCCATATCCAAGCTCGAACATGCAAGTGCGATGTCGGTCCACGCGTTCGGTCCCACGGCCTCGCCACCGAGCGCCAACACCGCCAGGGGCACATCGTCGAGCAGACCGCATGTGCGCAGCTGCCCGAACATTGACGGCGTGGTGTCGAGCACGTCTACCCGCTGCGCCTTGAGGATCTTTGTCAGCGCCTCGGCATCGCGGCGATTCCGCTCATCGATGATCTGCACGCTGTGCCCTTCGAGCAGCGCAGCCAGCGGCTGCCAAGCGGCGTCGAATGCAAACGACCACGCGTGTGCGACGCGCAGCCGTCGGCCGAGGCGGCTCGCCGCTGGCCGCAGCACCCGCTCGGCATGGTCCTGGGCGTAGGCGAGCAGCGCGCGGTGCGTACCGATCACGCCCTTGGGTTCGCCGCTTGTGCCCGAGGTGAACACGATGTAGGCGGCTTGGTCCAGATGGATCTGCGGCCCTGAGGATCTCGATTCGCCCGGCATCGGCGGCATCGGTGGCATCGGCTCGTTGATGACCACGGTGGCGCCGGTCTGCCGAAGAATGACGTCGACCCGGTCGTCGGGGGTATCAAGTTCCAACGGTACGCATGCTCCACCGACCCGCAGGACGGCGAGCATCGCCACGACGTAGTCAGGTCCTCGCCCGACACGCACCGCGGCAGGCACCTCCGGACCCACGCCGAGCGCGGCGAGCCTGACCGCCATATTCTCGACGGCGGCGTCGAGCTCCCGATAGCTCAGCTGTCCACCTGACCAACTCAGTGCAATCACATCGGGATTCGCCGCCGCGACGTCAGCGAACCGGTCGGCGAATCCGCCGCTCGATACAGCGCAGCCCGCTTCGCCTAGCTCCGGGCCCTCCCCCGGCATCAGCACGTCGATGTCACCGATCCGCCGGTGCCAGCTGGCCAGTAGCTGAGTAACCGT
>JBMYXJ010000675.1:0-2043 GCA_049608285.1 Mycobacterium sp.
TATATCGAGCTTGCCATCCTTGAGCGCAGCGATGGTCCGCTCGCGCACGGCCTGGGGGATGTCGCCATTGATGGCGGCCGCGGAAAAGCCTCGGGCGCGTAGCTTCTCGGCGACCTCCTCGGTGGCCTGCTTCGTACGGACGAACACGATCATGGCTTCAAACGGCTCTACCTCAAGCAGTCTGGTGAGCGCGTCCATCTTCCGCGCCCCCGCTACCTGGATATAGCGCTGTGTGATGTTGTCGGCTGTCGCGGTCTTGGATTCGACTTTCACCCGCACCGGATCGTGCAGGTATTTAGTAGTGATCTTGCGGATGGCCGGCGGCATGGTCGCCGAAAACAGTGCGACCTGCTTGTACTCCGGGGTGCCTTCGAGGATGCGCTCAACATCTTCGGCGAACCCCATTTGAAGCATCTCGTCGGCCTCGTCAAGGACCATGTAGTCGAGATGCGAGAGGTCCAGACTGCCCTTCTCCAGGTGATCGATGACCCGGCCTGGGGTACCGACGACAACCTGGGCGCCGCGCCTGAGCCCGGCCATCTGGGGGCCGTATGGGGACCCGCCATAGATCGGCAGCACGTTGACCCGAAGATGCGCACCGTAGCGACTGAACGCCTCCGCGACCTGCAATGCCAGTTCGCGCGTGGGCGCCAAAACCAGCGCCTGGGTAGTCCGGCTGGAGGTGTCGATCTTGGACAGGATCGGGATCGCGAACGCTGCTGTCTTCCCGGTTCCGGTCTGGGCTAGTCCCACCACATCAGAGCCGGCAAGCATGGCCGGGATGGTTGCCTCTTGGATGGGTGAGGGCGTCTCGTATCCGACGTCGACGATGGCCTGCAGCACCGAGGGGTGAATCTGCAGGTCAGCAAAGCTCAGGTCGCCAGTCCGATCAACATTGTCGGGCTCGGCGCTCGAAGACGTCATCGAGGTGGCAGTCTAGTGCCAGCCCCTGTGTTGTCCCGCCAGCGCGCCTTCGACCACGCCAATAACGGGGCCGGTACGGTGCGCACTTGTGAACAGGACGTCGACTATCGGCACCTGGGTGAGTGCGCTGGCAGCCGTCGCAGTGCTGACGCTCGCCGGCTGCGACTCGGGCGACTCGACAGTGTCCAAGACGCCGACGCCGACAGCGGGTTCGACAGCGGGTTCGACACAGTCCCCGTCCTCACCATCGCCTATTGGGGAACCCGGCACGACAGCGGCGGAGGACCCATGCGCGATCAACCTGGCCGCACCCGAGATCGCCAAAGCGGTGTCCGCCCTGCCCCGCGACCCGCGCAGCAACCAAGGCTGGAACCCCGAACCGCTCGCCGGCAACTACAACGAATGTGCGCAACTCTCGGCGGTGATCGTCAGGGCCAACACGAACTCGGACAACCCCAACACCCGCGCGCTGCTGTTTCACCGGGGCACGTTCATCCCGACTGGGGTACCCGATACCTATGGGTTCAACGGCTTGGACCGCGCGGCCACCACGGGTGACACGGTCGCGCTGGAGTACTCCAGCGGAGTACCCGAGCTGGACAGCATGGTGAAGTTCCGATGGAACGGCAGCGGTGTGGAGCTGATCGGTAACACCGGCGACTAACCTCACGCTGGTCTCCCACGGCCACCGAGGTGTCGGCGGGCTGACTTACAGTGGCAACGTGTTCGTCGCAACCGACACCGGCGAAGACCGCGTCATTTACAGCGCCTCCGACCTCGCCGCCGCCGCGCGCTGCGAGTACGCGCTGCTGCGCTCGTTCGACGCTCGGCTCGGCCGGGGTCCGGCCGTGTCCTCCGACGATGCGCTTCTGGCCCGCACTGCCGAACTCGGCGACGACCATGAGCAACGGCATCTCGATGAACTGCGCCAGCGGCCAGAGTTCGGCGACATCACAGTGATCGGGCGGCCGGACTACACCGTCGCGGGCCTGGCCGCCGCAGCCGAACAGACGCAGCGCGCAATCAGGCGCAGCGCACCGGTGATCTATCAAGCCGCCATGTTCGACGGCCGCTTCGCCGGCTTCGCCGACTTCCTGATCCTGGAGAATTCCCCCGCCG
>JBMYXJ010000676.1:0-2035 GCA_049608285.1 Mycobacterium sp.
GGTCGGCCTCGGCGCAGGTGGCCACTCGGGCGTATTCCCTCGCCGTCGTGGTGACCCCTTTGCGGCCAGAAAGGAGAACCGCGTTCACGCCGAGGCCGACCAGGTTTTAGAGGGCTGTCCGCCTGTACCTGTTCAACACGAACAACTCGGCCAGCGTCCATCCTTGAAACGCTCCCCGAACCGATCGGGTGAACGGGCCGATCGCCTCGTCGACGGGCAGCCCGCCGGGGTTGGCGACCATCCGGGCGGACGCGGTGACGATGACGGCGTCGAGCTCGTCGTTGGACGCCCAGCCGTCACCGCCACGCACGTACGCCTTGACCATGACAGTGACGACGGGGATTGCTTGCTCGGCGGTCGCCAGGGTGGCCGCGTCGTCGGGTTGCCCGAGGAACGCGGCCACTTGGGCGGCGGCGACAGCCATCAGCTCTCCGTGGCGGTCAGGACCGCGATAGCTTCCGGGTGCAGCAAGCCCAAGTCGTAGCGGGTGGTGACCCTCAGACCCAATTCGTCGAACTCGGCGTACCTCTCGGACAGGACCGTGATGGACGGGGCGGTGTCGCGGACCACGGCGATATTGCTAGTGTCCGCGACGATCGCGGTCCCGGCGCTTAGCTTGTTGGTCACCACAACCGGCACCGAGAACAGCATCGTTCCGGCCTCCCGCGACGGATCGGGCTGCAACAGATACCGCTTCGACTCGGTGGTCTCCTTGATCTTGCGCATCACCGCGTAGTCCGCGCCGGACAGGAAAATCCGGTTCGGGGTGACCTCGTTGGCGTTCAGCGTGGCGATGCCGTCAAGGATCGAATCCGGGTCGGCGGCGTCGAACTCGCCCGTTTCGACGTCGGCCTGTTCGAGGATGCCGGTGATCGAATCAGCGGCGCCGTCACCGGCCAGCAGGGCGGCGTCCAGAGCGTCACCGACGACCTTCACCAAACGAGCCTTGAGAACAGCGTCAAGCCCGATGACGGACTGGCGCACGCTCTCCCGCGAAAAGCGTTCGATCACCTTGATCGAAGTCCGCTCGGTCGGCATCAACACGACTTCGTCGAAGCTGGTGGCGTGGGTCGAGGGGATCTCGCCGCCTTCGGCGACGAACCCAACCGCCGAGGAACCGGTGAGCTTCGGGATGCGCAGCACCCCAGCAGAATCGAAGATCCGCACACCAGAGGAGAGCACGACGGATTGCGCTTCGAGGGGCTGCACAAGCAGCGAGGAAACTTGATCGTTTAAGAGTTCGGCGATGTCGCCAGTGGCAAGAGCCATGAGAATGTCCTAACAGCAGAAGTGGATTGGATTCCCACGTCGTCAGGACGTTCCGGGGTTGGGCGTCAGGCCCTTGGGGCACAGGTGTGCTACCTGCCTCTATTAAACGCGTGTAATCACCGTTGGGTCAACCAACCTCGGCGTCAGTCACACCTTTGTCGCCAAGCAGCGGGACAAGAGTGTTCAAACTGGCAACGGTTGCCGCGTTGAACACGCTGTGGATCGCGCCGCCGCCGCGATCAAAGCCCAGCCCGAAGCGAGTACCCGCGCCATCGCCAAGACGGCTGGCGTCAGCGTAGGCACCGTCGCCGCGCACCGTGATCAAAGTGGCGAAATTAGCCACGTTGATCAGCCTGTGGAGTAAACGCAAAGCTCTCGCTTACTGGGCTTTCTGTCGCAGTATTGCGGCCAGATCCACACCAGATCCGTTGCCCGACACGGGGCCTTGCCCGATGTCCCCTGCTGGCTGGCGGCTGGCCAGGTGCGGCTTGCGGGCGATCAGGGCGTCGATCGCGGCCGCCAGTGTGTCGGGGTCGTCGAGGTGGTCGGCGTCGAATGGCAAGTCAGTCGCGTCAGCCAATCGGCCGGTGGCCCTGACAAGTTCGGTGTGCAGGCGCTGGGCGTAGGTGTCGCCCTTGGCGGCTCGCTCCCGGTAGTTCTGGGATTCGCGGCGCAGGCGCTCGACGTACTCCCGGGGGAAGGTGTCGGCGTCCTCGGCGGGATCTTGCTCGGATTTCAAATCCGACCCTTCACCCTTTTTACCGGC
>JBMYXJ010000677.1:0-2025 GCA_049608285.1 Mycobacterium sp.
GGGTGATCCGCGCCCGAATCACCCTGGCCTCGCAGCTGGGGTGGTTGGCGGTCACGACGGCGCGCCCCGCGCCACCGCGCGGGTGTGACTGGCTGGCCGTTCTATCGCCGCGGCAGCCAGCGGTGTGGTGCGTCCGGCGCGCACACCGTTGGCGATGACCACGATTTCAGCGAGTTCGTGGACCAGCACCACGGCGGCCAGCCCGAGCACGCCCAACAGTGCCAACGGCATCAACGCGATGATCAGGCCCAGGGACAAGCCGACGTTTTGCAGCATGATCCGCCGCGCCCGGCGCGCATGAGTGAACGTTTGGGGTAGGTGGCGCAGGTCTTCGCCCATCAACGCCACGTCGGCGGTTTCGATGGCGACGTCGGTGCCCATCGCGCCCATCGCGATACCCACGTCGGCGGTGGCCAGCGCAGGTGCATCGTTGACGCCGTCGCCGACCATCGCCGTGGGGCGCTGCGCGCGTAGCTGTTCGATCAATCGCGCCTTGTCCTCGGGGCGCAGCTCGGCGTGCACGGCCTCGATCCCGACATCGCGGGCCAACGCGGTGGCGGTGGCCTGATTGTCGCCGGTGAGCATCGCCACGTGATAGCCGTCGCGGCGCAGTTGGGCGACCACCTCGGCGGCCTCGGGGCGCAACTCGTCGCGCACCGCTATTGCACCGATGACCTGGCCGTCGTCTTCGACGAGGACGGCGGTGGCGCCCGCCTGCTGCATCCGCGCGACGTCACCGGCGAGCGGGCCGGGGTCGAGCCAGCCGGGGCGGCCCAGGCGAATGGTGTGACCGTCGCGACGTCCGGTGAGCCCAGCGCCTGTCACGGCCTCGACGTCGGTGGCAGCGATGACGTCGTCGACGGCAGCCAGGATCGCGGTAGCCAGCGGGTGCTCGCTGCGCGCTTCCAAGGCGGCCGCCAGGTCCAGCACCTGCTCGCGCGTCGCACCATGGGTGGTGGCCACGTCGATGACCGCGGGCCGGTTCGCGGTGAGCGTGCCGGTCTTGTCCAAGGCGACGCCGCGGATCTTGCCCAGCCCTTCCAACGCGGCGCCACCCTTGACCAGGGCACCCAGCTTGCTGGCCGCGCCGATGGCGGCCACCACGGTGACCGGCACCGAGATCGCCAGCGCGCAGGGCGATGCGGCGACCAGCACCACGAGGGCACGTTCGATCCAGGTGGCCGGGTCCCCCAGCAGGCTACCGATCACCGCGATCAGTGCCGAGACGATCATCACCCCGGGCACCAGGGGTCTGGCGATGCGGTCGGCCAAGCGTTGAGAGGCGCCCTTGTGGGACTGCTCGGCCTCCACGATGCGCACGATGCGGGCCAGCGAGTTGTCCTCAGCAGTGGTGCTGACCTCCACCTCCAGTACCCCGGTGCCATTGATCGACCCGGCGAACACCTCATCACCGGGCCCAGCTTCCACGGGAACCGACTCGCCGGTGATGGCCGAGACATCGAGGACGGTGCGGCCCTTCCCGATAATGCCGTCGGTCGCTACACGCTCACCCGGCTTGACCAGCATCCGGTCGCCGATCCGCACATCGGCAGGCGCAACAGTCTTTTCGGTCCCGTCACGCAGCACGGTCGCCTCGTCGGGCACCAGCGACAGCAGCGCACGCAGTCCGCGGCGGGTGCGCGCCACCGAGTACTCCTCGAGTCCCTCGCTGATGGAGAACAGGAAGGCCAGCATCGCGGCCTCGCCCACCTCGCCGAGGATCACCGCGCCCACGGCGGCGATGGTCATCAGCGTGCCGACCCCAATCTTGCCCTTGGCCAGCCCCGTGAGGGTGGACGGCACGAAGGTGTAGGCACCGGCCAGCAGTGCCACCGCTTCCAGGGTGAGCACGACCGGCTCGGCAGCGAGGAATCCGGCGATCAGGGCCGCAAGCAGGAACACCCCGGAGATGGCGGCAAACTGTAATTCCTTGATCTGCCAGAGGCGTTCGGGCTCACGCTCGTCGTCGGTGCCGCAGCCGCAGGCGTCGCTCATCGGCGAGTCTCCTCCGTATCGATCGCCGCG
>JBMYXJ010000678.1:0-2020 GCA_049608285.1 Mycobacterium sp.
GGCCTGTTGAGCAACCTGGTCACCCGCCAAGATCGCCGAAGGACGAGGGGTGACGTCGGCCGCCCAGACGGCAGCGGCGATCACCCGCACGACCGACAGCGCGTCGCCGGGGTCCTCCCCGGTAGAGCGCACCCGCAACACGGCCGAGTCAAGTTCGACCTGCCACCCTGGATGCGGCCCGATCCGCAACGTGTCTGCTTCGGCGGTCAAGGCACGGAGGTCCTCGGCCAGATACTGGGGCCGCTCTTGCGGGATCGCCCAGATGGCGTCCTCAGCGGAGTTCACCCCACAGAGCACCATCAGGCTGGGCATGTGCGAGGCGTTCGCACCGGCGATGTCGGTGTCGAGGCGGTCACCAATCACCAGCGGAGTGTGAAAGTCACCGCGAGACATGGCGTCCTGCATCAGGACCGGCGACGGTTTGCCGGCTACCTGCGGTTCACACTCAGTGGCAGTACACAGCGCAGCGACCATCGAGCCGTTGCCGGGCAGCAGACCCCGTTCTGAGGGCAGCGTCTTGTCCACATTGGCCGCGACCCACAAACCTCCGGACCTGATGGCCAGTGCCGCCTCTGCAAGGTCGGGCCAGCTGGTCTGCGGCGAATGGCCCTGCACCACGGCGACCGGGCCATCCGACCATTGCCGGACCGGCACCAGGCCGACACCGCTGACCTCGGCGGCCAGCGCGTCAGTGCCGACGATAAGGACCTTTGCACCTTGCGGTATCTGTTCGGCCAGGAGGCGAGCGGCGCTCTGTGCGCTGGTCACGACGTCGGCAGGCTCAGCGGTAAAGCCCAGATCATCCAGATGCTGGGCGACCTGCCCGGCATCACGAGAGGCGTTGTTAGTGACGAACAAGATCCGGGACTCGACGGTAGCGAGCGTTTCGACTGCGCCAGGGGTGGCCTGGTCTCCACGAAACACTGTGCCGTCGAGATCAAGCAGCAGGCAATCATGCTGCCATGCAAGGGTGCTCATATCAGGACAGCTCCGTTACCCGCTCCTCGGCATCGGTGACGCCGTCGATGTCAGCTCGAGCGCTGCGCAGGAACCACTCCAGTGCCTCTTGCTGGCGGCCCAGCGCCAGCAGCGTGTCCGCATAAGCGTAGAAAAGCCGGGCAGCGGTCTGCCCGGTCCGTGTCGGATCCAGCTGCGGCGTAGCCAGAATCGCCAACGCCTGCTCATGCTGACCCAGATCTGCGCGTGCGCCCGCGGCGACAATGCGCAGTTCGTCGGCGTCGTCACCACTGAGCTGGCCAGCCTCCGGGCTACGGGCGAGATCGATTGCACGCTCGGGGCGGCCCAGCCCCCGCTCACAATCAGCGATCAGCGCCAGCAATGGCGAGCGGCTGCCCATTCTGCGTGCCGCACGCAACTCGGCAAGTGCCTGAGCCCAGTCGCCGCACTGGTAGGCCGCGATACCGACCGCCTCGCGTATCGCCGCGATCCTGCCGGCCCTGGCGCGGGCGGCGCGGGCATGCGCCAAGGCAGCTTCGGGGTCGTCGGCGAGGATCTCGCCGGCGGCCACCAGATGCCGGGCGATCACGTCGGCGGTACTGCGGTCGAGAGTCGTGAGCTCACCCCGAATTTCGGGCGCGAGTTGTTTGGCTTCGATGTCGGCAGGTATGGGCGGACCGGCCTCGTGTCGTTCGCCATTCTCGTGTCGCCCGCCATGGTCCAGCTTTGGCTGCGGGCGACGGGCGCCCTGCGGCCCGGACGTGCGTGACGCCGGCCGCTGATCACGACCTTGACGCTGTCGGCCTGCGTTCGGGGCTTGCCGCGGACGTCGATCGCCGCGTCCGCCCTGGGTATCCTGCGGCACGTAGCCCCTTCCTGCTCGTCCGTGATGCATGTCTTTCAGTATGCAAAGGATACGGGCAAAGCCGATTGACCCACAATTAAGCCAATACCACGACAGCAATTCAACAAATGCCTTTGCCCCCCAATGGTATTGGGGGGCAAAGGGCTTTAATTTGTGTTCGGCGGTGTCCTACTTTTCCACCCGTGTGGGTAGTATCAT
>JBMYXJ010000679.1:0-2018 GCA_049608285.1 Mycobacterium sp.
TTTTGATGTCCGCTGCGTAGAGGTCGACGTACTCCTGACCCGACAACTGCATCAGCTCGTACATCACTTCGTCGATGACAGCTCGTTCGATAAAACGATTACCCGCCAGCCCGTCGAATCGGCTGAAGTCCATGGGTTGACCGAACTTGACCTGAACCCGGCCGAATCGCCACATTTTGCTACCGGGAGGGTTCACGCTGTCGGTTCCGATCATCGCAACCGGAATCACCGGGACCTGGGTCTGAAGAGCCAGCCGAGCCAACCCGGTCTTGCCCTTGTAGAGCCGTCCGTCCGGCGAACGCGTGCCTTCGGGGTACATCCCGAGCAGTTTGCCCTCCCCGACGATGCGCTCAGCGGTGGCCAGCGCGCTGTGGGCACTGTCGGCATTGGCGCGATCGATCGGAACCTGGCCCGCGACCGTGTAGAACCAGCGGGTGAACCATCCCTTGATCCCAGAACCGGTGAAGTACTCGGCCTTGGCGAGGAAGGTGATCCGCCGGCTGACCACCAAGGGCAAGTAAAAACTGTCGGCCACAGCCAGATGGTTACTGGCCAGAATCACTGCTCCGGACTGCGGAACATTCTCCAGCCCTTCAATTTTCGGGCGCCCCAGCAGCGTCAGCACCGGCCCCATGAAGATGAACTTGAACAGCCAGTACCACATGGACCCTCCGCATCACCCGAGCATCACCCGACCGCGGTGCGGTCACTCTGGCCAACCGCTGGCACGGTGCTCTTCGGACAAGCTTACCCACGGTGCGTGTACGCGACCAGAAATGCGCGTTACTCGTCGACGATCACCCTGATGTGTTGATAGTGCCCTGGCTCAGCCGACCCGTTCGGCCCTGGCTCAGCCGACCCGTTCGGCCCTGGCTCAGCCGCGTCGGTCGGCCCTGGCCCCGGTGCCTCGGCCGGATCCTCCGGCTCAGGGCCTGGAGGCTGCGGCGGCATGCCCGCAACATCGAAGTTGTCCAGCATCGCCTTGACCAGGGTCAGCAGCGCAACGCTGTGTTCGGCGACCACATCGAGCATCGGATGTTGCTCTCCGGAGATCACCGCGGTGAGCGCACACACCGGACACCACATCTGCTCGCACTTACCCGGGCCGCTGGCCTGCACCCTGGCCGCAAGCAGTCGCACTGCTGGGTCGAGTCGATCGAGGACCGCCTCGGCTAGGTTTCGTAGTTCCGGACCGACATCCGAATGTCGCCTGCCGGCGGCTCCAGCGTCGGTGTGGAATTCACTCATGCCGGCCACACCTCCGGGTTCGGTCGAAATCGCACGGTCAATTCGCTGCCGCGGAGCTGAGCGCCGATGACCAAACATCGCCGCAGCACCGACACCAGCCGAACACGGCGCCGCATCCCGCCGACGCCGATGATCAGATCGTCATCGACCCTACCCAATGACAGTGCGGTGGAGTCCACCTGCGGCAGCTCCACTCGCAGCCGATACACAGCATCCAACCCCTTGCCCGATTCCCGGTCCACGATGGGTCGCAACGGACCGGGAGGTGGCGAGCCGCCCCGCTTGCGGGCACAAGCGAGCAACTCACCGAGTGCCTTGGCGCCGACCGGCTCGCCCGCCAGGTGGGGCACCATTACCATTTGAACGTCCCCGATGACGCCATCGAGTTCACTCAGCACCGCCCGCTGCTCAGATATGCGTTCTGCGTACCAGTCGAAAGCAGGGTGGTCTGGAAGGTTGGCGTATTCGAACGAATCATCTTCAACGAGAATCTGGTTGACGATGAGCTCGGCCACCTGCACACCCATCAGCGCCAGCGAGCCCAATGTGCGAACCGCCTCGGCGGCCACCACCCTCTCAGCTGTCATCACCAGGTGGGCAGTCACCCGCGATCCGTCGGTCAACATGGTGCTGAGTTGGTCGGTGCCGGCACCGATCCGCTCCAAAAGGCCGATCATCGCAGCCGAGCGCGCGTCGTCGGCACCGGACAAGCGGCGGTGCCTCGGCCACGCCCGCTCTAGATACAGGGCGAACGTCGCGGGCAGCGTCAA
>JBMYXJ010000680.1:0-2018 GCA_049608285.1 Mycobacterium sp.
TGGGGCGGGGCCGGGACCCGATCCAGTTCAGGGAATCGGGCGCTGACGCGGCTGCGGATCTGCGAGGGGGACAGCGATTCAGACTGCGCCAGCCCGGTCAGCGCAGTCTGGATCGCGACGGCGGGCGCGATAGCGCGGTTGTGCAACTCACCCCGTCCGGAGACCGCGGCGTGTTTAGAGATTGCCGCGGCCAGACGAACGAGTCGGTTTTCGGTCGGCAACCCCGTCTGGGCGGGGGTGTCGCTGACGGCCCGGTAACCGGTCAGGAACGCCTCGCGCAGTTCGCGGGCAGCGGTGGACAGCGGTATCACGATGTTGGGGTCGGCTGCGACCATGTCGTCGGCGCGTCTGGCGGCTGACTCGGCGGCGGCCAGCAACAGCTCATCGGTGGCGAGCAGGGCCAACCGGCGGCCATGCCGACGGCGCACGAACTCCTTGTTGCCCGAAGCTGTTTCATGCTCGCTGAGGCGCTCCAACGACACCCGCAGCAGCCCGCCGGCGGCGCGTTCCGCCCGGGCCCGGGTGGCGAGATTCGGAGAGGTTGCCGCGGCTTCGGGTAGGCGCGCCCGAATCTCGGCGGTCAACGTGTCGATGGCGGCAACCCCACCGAAGTCGGAGAGCACCTGGTGGGTGATCTCGCCGATCGCGTCCAGCAGTTCGCGGGTGTCTTCGCGCTGGGCCCAGTCGTCTTGCAGTTCCTTGAGGAGCTGCGGACCACGTTGTGCGGCCTTGCCGAGGGCGGTGGCCAACTCGGTGCTGCTGGCGAACGCGTCCAGGCCGGGCTTGCCCCCAAGCAGCAGTTCGGCGGCGTCCTTGCGCGTCGAGGCCCGCGCACCAGAGACCGCTGACAGCAACACTTCCACGGCGTCGTCCAGACCCATCAGTGCGTCGTCGGAGGCCCGTTTTTTGTCCTTGCCGAGCCGCTGAGCCCAGCCGCGGTAGCGGGCCTTGATCTCGTTGCGGGTGTCCTTGGCCTCCCGGGCGACCAGCCGGTTGAGCCTGGTGGAATCCAGCGCGAGCAACTCACCCACCGTCGTCACCTGAACAGCGCCCAGGGCTGAAACGGCGCGCGCACTCAGACCGGCAGCGGCCAACATGGTTGTCGACTCGGCCTGCTCGGCGGTGGCGTCATCGCCTTGCTCGCCGGGTTCGTCACCCACGCTGACGAACAGTGCGTGCCAATCACGCAGCATGTCCTCGGCGGTGTCGGGCCGGTCGGCGGCATTCCGCGATAGCGCCGAACCGAAGAACCTGACCAGACCCGATGCGATCGAGGCCTCGAACATATCCGGGCGCAGCGTGACGTCGTCGTCGACGGTGGCCGGGTTGGCGTTCTCATCGGGGCCGTAGATCGGACGGCCTCCGGTCGCCATCTCGAACAGCACCACCGCCGCCCCATAGCGTTCAGCGGCAGTGTCGTATTGGCGACGCGACCCGACGCCCAGGAACGGGTCGAGGTAGGGGGGAGTGCCCGCTTCGACGTTCTTGGCATCCACGCCGGCCATCGAAAAATCGAACATCATCAGATGCGAATCCGCACGTGAACTTGACTGGAAAACACCAAGATTCGACGGTTTGATGTCGCGGTGGGTGATGCCGGCCCGTTCCAACGCCACTAGCGCGCTTAACAAGTCGGTGCCCCAGCGCTCCAACACGTCGATCGACAGGCGGCCGCGGTTGTTGAGTTCCTCGGCCAACGTGGTCCGGCCCGCATATCGCAGCAGCAGCGCGGACCGGCCACCGACCTCAAGCCGATCATGCAGCGTCACGATGCGGTCCGCTCTGTCGAGCTTGGCCAGCACCTGAGCCTCGGCCTGCAGGCGTTCAGCGGCCTCGGCGTCTTTGGCGACCTTGAGTACCCGCTCGGCGCCGCCCACTTGGGTATCGGTGACCAGGATGCCGACAGCCGTCGACCCCGCGCCCAGTCGGCGCCGATAAACGAACCGGCCGTCCAGTTCGGCGCCGGGACCGGCTTCCAGCGGATCGGTTCCGGTGGCCTTGCCGAGCAACTCGTCGCG
>JBMYXJ010000681.1:0-2011 GCA_049608285.1 Mycobacterium sp.
GGATCAAGGAGCTGTACCCCTACCGGATCGAAGACGACGAGGGGCTGCCCTTCACGATTGGGCGCAACGTCGTGAACAGCAACCTCTACCGAGCCTCACCCGCCAAAGACTTCCGATTGGCCGTGCATCTGCTGACGGCGGAATGCGATCCCAACTCCGCCGGGCAACTCACGATCGTAGAGGTTCCGATGGAGGCGGTTGGCTCGCCAGTGGGGGCGCATCCGTCGTACGAGGTTTTCGACAACTCCGAAACAGCCCGTTACGACCACAACGGCAATCTCGTCAACGAACAACTCATCAAGGCGCGGGCGCAGTCTGTCGCTCGCGTGATCGCCGGGTCGTTCCAGGATCGGTTAACGGGAATGGCCGGCTGGGTCGGCCTCTACGACGTGTACCCGTCGGGTCCAGCAAAGCACTCCGCCTGGAGGTTGGAGCCGAGCGGGGCATTCGTGACGGTACTCGACATGTCGGAGCCATACCCCAGCAGAGACGAAGACGTGGTCATCAAAGACCCGCAGCTACGGCTATCCCGCCAGCGACTACCGGAGGCCCCGTAGATGGAGAGAGGCGAACTATCGATCCGCGAAACGATCGGCGACTTCGTTCTTCGCGACCACGACACCGATCACGAGCTAGAGGCTCCGTTCGGTTTGGTTGGGTCGAAGATGCTCGATCGTGGCTACGACATCGGCATCCGGACAGAGTGGGTCGGCGACATGTCGTCGTGGATGTGGGCGGGACTGAACACAGAGCCGCAAGAAGGAGAGGCGGGAGAAGGCGTGATCCCGACCGCCGCCCCGGCTCTGTACCACAGCTCCGCAACGCACTCCGCATACGAGGAACAGCCGCGCGAAGTTGGCATCTGGGCTGCGGCACTCCCGGCCGTGTACACAGCCGAAGGCCTGTACATGATGTTCGACGGCAACACTGCCGACCCTCGACTACAGCCGTGGATAGACCAGACCGACTATCCGGCAGATGCCCTTGAAGGCGAGGGGGAGTATCAGTTCGTCACGTCCGATCGCCGGCTCCCGCGCGGCGGGGAGGAAGGGATACTTGTCCCAGGCACCGATGAGAAGGTCCAGCGATCGATCCTCTTCGCCCAGCGAGAGCAGGTAGCGCAACATCTCGGTCCGGGCGGCATCCGGTACACAACGCCGATCTACGATCTGATCGAGCGGGAAGACGGCGAGCCTGGCCGGATTGGTGAGATTGACCGGGGGCGGGCGGGCGGTCTTCACCAGCTTGTCCGGGTGGTCAACCTAACCTCGATCGACCACGCCGACGAGAAGCCGTACGACTACCAGGCGGCCATCTGGGGAGGCACGCACAAGGAGGACTTCGCGGGTGGGCTGTTGGTATCAGGCCAGACGATCGGCGACCGCTACGCGAAGCGAGGATGCGATCAACGCGAGACCGGCGAGGGTGGAACCGAGAACAGCGCGGGCGAGGGCAGCAACACAAATCCCAATGACGGCGACTCTCTGACGGACAATGTCAACTCCTACATGAACGCCACCCACGGCGGGCCGATCCATCTGCGGATGCTCGATAGGGGTTACATCAACGTTGATGGCGAGCCGGTCACATCGGCGGGGATCTGGACAAGGGCCATCTTCCATATGCGGCCAGACCGTGATGGCCCGATGAACTTTGAAGAGCCGCCGTACCCGGACGACGTGAACGAAGCCGACCACAAGGTCAGGGTCCACCGTCAGTACGAGTGCTCTACCGAGCTTTGGAAGGAGTGGTCAACGACGATGGTCGGCACGCCGAAACCGCCGACGATCATCCCGCCGAACGTCCCTGGCGATCCGGGAATCAACATCGAGGATCGGGGGCGGCGGCTTGAGACCGAACCAGGCGGCGGCGGTGGCGGTGTCCCTTCTGGCGGCGGCAGCGGCACGCCTGGTGGCCCCGGATCTCGCACGACCGACCCAACGCTCATCCGCGACAACTACGGCGACGGATCGGAGATCGACCTCGGTCGCTGGACTCCGATCGACTACGA
>JBMYXJ010000682.1:0-2010 GCA_049608285.1 Mycobacterium sp.
CGCCCGTGTTTTCTCGGCCCGCGCCGAACTTCTCCTCGGCGAGTCCGGCCGCATCGGCGTCGTTGAGCACGGTGACGTGTCGGCCGCCCAGTGCTCTGCCGACGACGTCTTGGACGTTGGCACCGATCCAGCCTTTGTCCACGTTGGCGGCCGTCCGCACGATCCCGTCGGTCACCACGCCCGGGTATGTCACCCCGAGCGGGCCCTGCCATCCGAAGTGCGCGACCACCTCAGCGATGGTCTTGGCGACGGCTTCGGGGGTGGCAGGTTGGGGGGTGAGCAGTTTGAAACGGTCACCGATCAACAGGCCGGTGTCGAGGTCCACGATGCCGCCCTTGACGCCGCTGCCGCCGACGTCGACGCCGAACCCGCGGCGCGGCCCTGCGCGGTTGACGTCAGTATCAGGTGGATCGCTGGCGGTCATGAAGAGCTCCTCTGCGCAGGTCGGCGGCCACGAAGCAGCTGATGTGCGCTCCATACCCTATCGGCTCGCTAGTTCGCAGGTGCCCGGTCGGCCATCCCGCTCAGCCTTTGGTCTGCGGATGTGTTGCGATGGGCGCGTGACTGGAACCGACACCGATCCCGCGCTACTTCGTTCGGTGGCCGAACAGCTGGCATCAGAGGCGGCGACGTTTGTCAGACGACGCCGCATCGAGGTGTTCGGCACCGGTGCCGCCGCGAGGGTCGACGAACCGGGGCTGGGGGATGTGCGCGCCGTGAGTTTCAAGAGCACGCCGACCGACCCCGTGACCGTGGTCGACACCGAGACCGAACGGCTGTTGCGGAACCGGCTCGCCGAACTCCGCCCAGATGAACGAATCCTCGGCGAAGAGGAAGGCGGACCAGCCAGCTCTGCGGATGGGCAGCTCACTTGGGTGCTCGATCCCATCGACGGCACGGTGAACTTCCTGTACGGGATCGAGGCGTATGCGGTGTCGGTGGGCGTGCAGCGTGACGGCGTCTCGGTGGCCGGAGCGGTGGCCGACGTTGCTGCCGGTGCCGTGTTTTCGGCGGCCCTGGGTCAGGGCTCGAGGTTGCGACGTGACGGTGTCGTCGCTGAGCTGCGCTGCAGCGCTCTCGCGGACTTGCCGTCTGCGCTGGTGGGCACGGGCTTCGCCTATCATCCCGATCGCCGCAGGCGGCAGGGCGAGGTCGTGGCCAGGCTGCTCCCGGAGGTGCGTGACCTGCGCCGGATCGGCTCTTGTGCGCTGGACCTGTGCATGGTGGCCGCGGGCAGGCTCGACGCCTACTACGAAGATGGCGTCCAGCTGTGGGACTGGGCCGCAGGGGCGCTCATCGCCAGCGAGGCGGGCGCGGTGGTGCGCACCCCGGAGCCGAACGTGGGCGCGGGTCTGGTGGTGGCCGCGGCGCCCGGGATCGATGCAGCCTTCGACGACATGTTGGCTCGGTGTGGCGCGAGATAGCGCTGCAGCACGATGCAACCCTGTGCCGTGCTCAGCAGGCTCCATTGTGGATTTTGGACAGCAGTGCCGGTTCGGCCGGCGCGGTGGCATCGGGCAGCAGGCTCGCGAGCACGGTATCGGTGTCGTCGCTGTGGCTCAGCCCGCCGAAGTCAGTGCCGAGGGCCAGGTCGACGCTTTCGTCGCTGCGCTCATCCTGAAACAGTTCCGTGCATGGGGCCACCAGCCATACAGCTGCTGCCGCGGCGCGACCGGCGGGCCCGAACCGGATCTGGCCCTGGCATTCCAGCCGCACCGTCTCGTAGATCGAGTCGTTGGCGGCCTGGAGGTCGGTGAAGCCCACGTCACGTAGTGCGCTGGCGACATCGGCGGCCTGCCCGCCCTGCCGGCTGGCGTTGAGCACCCGGATCTCGGTGTCGGCCAGTTTGGCGGGGGTGACATCGATCATCTCTTCGCGTGACACCTGCTTGCCCAGCTCTACTCTGGGTGATTCGGAATCTGTCGGCGCGGGGGGTGGGTTGCAGACCGCCGCCTCCTGGATGTCGGGGGGGCGCGACAGGGCGATCACCCAGATGAGCAGAGTCACCAT
>JBMYXJ010000683.1:0-2005 GCA_049608285.1 Mycobacterium sp.
ATCGCTAAAGGTATTTGCATGCGCGGGCCCTGGGGGCCTGTCTACGGTCCTGTGGACCTTGCCGTTCCCGTCGGCGGGGTGAGCGTACTCGTCTGCCCGGCCGGCACCGGACGCACTGCACTGCTGATGACGCTCGCGGGCCGAATGAAACCGAAATCCGGCGAGTTGACGGTGCTCGGCGCCACGCGGGCCAAAGATATTTTCGCTCTTTCTGGATTGGCCGGTATCGATGGGATCGACACGGTGTCGGAGTCGGTGACGGTACGGGACCTGATCACCGAGCAGTTGCGCTGGGATGCCCGGTGGTACCGGTTCATCCGGCAGGCGGGGGAGGCGGAGTTGGTCCGAGTTTGTGCGCCGGTGTTCGGCGAACTGCCGCTGCCGCCGCTGATGGAATATTTCGAGCAACTTTCCGAGCTTGACCAGTTGCTGTTACGGATCGCGCTGGCCAATACCAAACGGCCGCCGCTGTTAGTGGTCGGCAACCTCGACTTCGTCACCAGTGATTCCAATCAGCATGCGCTCGTCGAGCGTCTGATCGCCCTCGGGCGCACCCAAACGGTTATCACCGCGACGGTTAACGGGGTGGTTGGAAATCCGGTACACACCCAAATCGCGGTGGCCAACACCGACCGTGCCGAACTCGTGAAATCGCCGCAACCCGAGGAGTAGTCATGTTTGCCGCAATGTCTCTGGGAACCGACATCAAACGGTACTCCCGCGGTGCGGTGCCTCGGATTGCCCTGCTGACTGTTGTATTGATGCCGCTGCTCTATGGGGCGCTATATTTATGGGCCTTCTGGGACCCGTTCGGTGAAGTCGCCAAAGTGCCGGTGGCGATTGTCAACGAAGATCGTGGAACCGAGTCGCAGGGCAAGGAGGTGCGGGCCGGTGAGCAGGTGGCCAAAGCGCTGGTCGATTCCGGAGATTTAGGACTGCACGAGGTATCGGCTCAGGAGGCCGCCGACGGCTTGGCCCATGGCCGGTATTACTTCACCATCACCATTCCCGCTGATTTCAGTGCGGCCATCGCTTCGCCGTCCGGCGGGAGTCCCAAAAAAACGGCGCTCCGCTTCACTTTCAACGACTCGAACAGCTACCTCGGTTCACTCATCGGGCAGAACGTGGCCCGCGAAGTGATCAACAAAGTAAACGCCAGCGTGGGCGAGCAGACCATCGGCGCCGTACTGACCGGGCTGACCGATGCCGGCGTTGGTCTGACCAAGGCCGCCGATGGTGCCAGCCAGCTGGCGGACGGATTGGCGACCGCGCAGGATGGGGCCGCGCAACTCGCTGACGGAACCCGTCAGCTATCGACCTCGGTGGACAGGGCCACCGCACCGCTGATTGATTTCCTTCAGCGATTCGACGACAAGGGGATCGATGTGGACGTCGTCGCAGCGGCCGCCGATCATCTCAGCAACGCTGTCGAACACACCACCGATCGTATCGAGGCGGCAAATATCGACTGGATGCTGGCTCAGGGTTTCGTCGACCACGTCGTCGGGGCCCTACGGGCCAGCGCCGACCCGATAGCGCGGGACGTCGGGGGCATCCTCTACGCGGCACAAGAAGTGTTGCGGGCACGAAATCTCGATCCGGCCACCGACGTTGGCCTGCTGCGCCTTCGTGAGAGTGCGGCCCAGGTCCAGGCTGAGTTAGGTGATCCGAACAGCAAGTTGCGGACCTTCATGACCGGGGCGCTCGACGGCAGTCTGCGCGAGGACATCGTCGAGTTGCGCGGCGGTATCGACCGGCTGGACGACGGTGCTCATCAGCTCAGCGACGGCTTGGTAGAGCTCTCCGACGGTGGCCGTGAATTGGCCGACAAACTGCGCCAGGGGTCGACCCAGATTCCGTCGTGGTCGGACCAGCAGCGGACCGAGGTCGCGAAGACTGTTTCATCACCGGTCAAACTCGACCTTGTCACCCACAACCCGGCTCCTACCTTCGGTACCGGATTCGCCCCATTTTTCCTGGGCTTGGCCGTATTCATCGGCGCATT
>JBMYXJ010000684.1:0-2005 GCA_049608285.1 Mycobacterium sp.
CCCCCCTGCGGCCTTCCCGCCGCGGTTTGGGAGTCAGTCTGTCGGCTGGGCAGGAACCAGAACCAGGGGCCGGGCCGGTACGGGGGCGAGGTGACGGCCCGCACGCGCAGGATGTTCGCCAGGTGGGCCGGGCAGGGGTCTTGGCCGGCCCGGCGGACTCGACGCTCGGCGCCGATCTCGAAGTGCTCGACCAGGAGGTGATCGCCGCCGCAATCAAGGCAGGTCATGCGTCCGCACGTCTTCGATGTGAAGCACAGCGTTGGTTGCCAGCCTGACTCGCAAGCCGAGAAGCGTCGGCTCGGACCTTCGATCCTGTCGGGGGATTGGCCTGCGCTGTGAGACGACGAGGAACCCCTGCAAGTCTCTGAGGTTAGTGATCTCGTTCCAATCCTCGTGGCAGATCACCCATCGCAGTCGGCCCTCCGAAAGCAGTCGCTGATCGACTGTCGGGCTGAGCAGTACCGCCATGAGGGCGTCGTAGGTCCACTTACCAGCCACGGTACGGGTCCGGCAGGTAGACCTGCGTCTGGGTCCGGATCTCGTTGACCGGCTGGTGGTGGTTCGACAGGGTGAGGCGACAGAACAGGCGCCACCCGCTCGTGCGCGCGACCGTTCCCCGGTGAAACACCCGAGGCCCGAAGCTGATCAGCTGACCGTTGCCGGCGTGACGTAGGTCGCCGCCCACGTGGCCCAGAAAATTCTCGATGTTCTGGTGGTAGGAGGCATAGAGGGTCTCGTCGGCTCGCCGGTCCAGATGCTCGGGCCGGGGGAGTTGAGCCGCGATGTCGGCTGGGAGAAAGACCGGGAAGGCCGGATAGCCGAACGTGGCCTGCAGGTGTCTCATGCGGGGCACGTTGTGTAGGTCCGGCTCGGGGGCGTTCTCGTCGCTGAACGTTCCGGCCCGGCCCTTCGGGTCCGGTCGCCAGAAATCGTCGCAGTGCCAGCCCGGTATGCACGGCATGAATCCCGGCATGAGCATGTGGGTGCGGGTGTCGAGGGATGCGAACTGGAAGTCCTGCGGGTCGATGATGCGTGCGGCGCGGTCGATGAACGCGCGCACGATCCGTCCCCCGAGCCGATACGAGTAGTTGAGGTCGCACCGGTACAGCATGGGGGTGGCGCGGATCTCGTCCTGCGTCGCCTCGACCCATTCGTTGGTGAAGTCGGGCTCCTGGAAAAAGGAAGTCACTGTCGGGCCCTCCGCCGCGACACCTCGATGGCGCGCAGCTGTTCGGCAGAAATCGCCCTGCGGAACCGCGGGTCACGCTGGGCCCGCTGGTGGTAGAGGCAGGCGCCGCGCTCGGGGTGGCAGATACAGAGCAGCGGGGGCGGCGTCGGCAGGGTGGTCCAGACGCGGGGCGGCGAGCTCATCACCGGAACAGCCGCCCGAGGTTCGCCACCAGCGCCCCACCCGCCACGCAGAACAGCATGACCGCCAGCGTGCTCACGTCTCGGGCTCGTCGTTCCAGGACCAGGACAGGCAGCTGGAGCAGATCCAGGGGAGTCGCATCGCCCGACTGGTGAAGCGAGACCCGCACTGCGTGCATCGGTGCTGGATCGGGTCCCGGTGCGGGTTGATCACCTCGACCTTTTCGGGCCCGGCCGCGATCACCTGGCACCGGGTCTGCGACTTCCCGACCCGGTCGGCGATTTCGCTCCACGGCATGGGGGTGCGGCGCTCGCGCCATCGCCTGATCTTCCGGCGTAGCTTCACGTTCTCTGGTGACTCGGGGTAGCCGCCGCGGTAGCCGACCTGCTTGCGCGCGTCGTGGATGCTCACCCCCTTGGCGAGTAGCCTGCGAAGCCTGCGGGTGCGGCGCTCCATGATCTGAGCCGGCGCCACTAGACCGTCACCAGTCTGGGTGTCGCCGGCCGCACCTCGACCTGATGGTGGACTCCGTCCACGCCCTCGCCGTGCGGCCGGTAATCGGCCAGGTGTTCGCGCTGAATCATCGGGATGCCCGATACGCCGTAATTGAGCAGGGCCGCGACGGTCGACCGGGAG
>JBMYXJ010000685.1:0-2002 GCA_049608285.1 Mycobacterium sp.
GCCACCCGATGATCCAGTCGCCGTCGAGGTTCCCGACGAGTTCGCAATCGACCTCGACGACATCTACATCCCAACCGGTTTCGATTCGGCGCTCAGCTTCGATATCGACCCTGCGCCGGGCATGGTGTGGTCTGTCGATGACGAGAAGCTGGTGACGGTATTCAACGAGGTCGACTGGCAGCGTATTCCCGACGACGGCGATCGCTTCGGCGCAGTCAAAGGCTTGGTGTGGACACCTGACCGTGGCGTAGTCGAAGCTCATCTCGAGCACACGCGGAGCCCCGGTGAGGACAAGGGATCGTCCGTACATCGATGGTCGGAGCCGCCCGACAATCATTTGCACCTGACAGAGACTCTCACCGGCAAGATCAATCGCCGAGGCGATGATGTCGCCCCGATTCAATCAGTGCGCCAGGTGCTGGCGGTGTTCCTTGCTGGCCGGGACGACGGCACGCAGAAACGCAGCGTGATCGTTCCGCGCCCCGGCGTGACGTTCGTGGGCACGGAAGCTCCCGACCTTCCGGCGCCGGACCCCGTTCCCAACGAACCCGTCGATATGCCTCCCGCCGGCGGCGACACGGGGGGCGACGATCCGGTGCCGGATGCTCCCCCATTGCCGCCGGTGGAACCTGAACCGGCGCCGGAGCCGCCACCTGAGCGCCCACGACGGTCGTGGTGGCAAGAGCTGCTGCGGCGCTGGCTCGGTGGTGGCCGATGACCCCGTTCCAGGCCGTCGCCCTGCCCGCCCTCACGCTCATCACCCGCATCATCGAAATGCGGTTGGAGCACTACAAGGTGAACCCCGAGCTACGGAAGCAGGATGCGGCGAACGCCGAGATATGGGGCAAGTGGGGGCAGCGGGTGTTGAAGGCGCTGGAGAAGATGGGCGAGGAGTTGGGGCTGGGCTAGCGGAACGCAACCGCCGCATCAAGCCGTGGCGTGGGCAGCTTTCGAAGTGAACCGTTCCGCCCTGCGGTACTCGCGGTAGATGCTGATGGTTGGCGGGTCGGGCTGGTTGAAGTTGTCCGAAATCCACTGCCAACAACGGCGAATCGCCTTCATTACAGGGCACTGCGTCAACAACCTCCGGCGGCTGGCACCGTAGAGCTGCTCCAATGCGAGCCAATTCTTCCCTCTCTGCCGGATCGTCGCCGCGCTCTCTCGCTTGCTGCAAAGCGTTGATCATGTTGCGCAGGTTAATGCGGTCGACGGAGCCAATGAGCAGGTTTATCGACGTATACATCTTCTGGAAAAGGAAATCGGACTCCGAGATCGATCCTCGCGCAACACAGTAGATGAGTTCGTCACGCACGCGGAACAGTCGGTATCTCTGCATCGCCTGTCGATCCCGACGCAGGGTGCGCCGCGCCCGGATAATAGATGCCAAGGCAATGATTGCGAGAGCTGACAGCAGTGCGAGATCAGCGTTCGTCAGCATGATCATGCTCTCCCTTTGTGGATGTCTTCCTGTCTTCAAGTATGACGTCTTGCAGGCGATTTCGCTCGGCCACGAGTCGCGCTATTTCCTTATCCTTGTCAGTAAGGCGGGCACCAAAAAGGCGGTGCAGGTACCACGCATGGAAGAAGAACAAGAAAATAAGGAGTGCCGCGAAGGGTCCGTACTGTTGAAGGACCTCGCTCAGCAGCGTTCTGGCGAACTCTGACCATGCCTCGATCTCGTTTTGCAAGCGTTGCGGCCTCTCTCAAGGTAGTCAAGGTTTTGCAGAGTGTCAATGGGATCAAAGTTTATTCGGTCAAGTACGTCAAGACCCAGAATCCCCCACCCCGTGCCCGTCTCATACCAGTAGCCCCCGCAACCCAATGGTCGGCGAACAGAGAGGGCTTCACGGGTTGGGGTGGGCGCCCCTGGCGATGCGGCGCGGAGTGAATGTGCGGGCTGTGAGGAAAGGGCGCCGCGCACGGGACGCGCCGGGCTCGCCAGAGGCTACTTGTACTTTGCATTCTGGGCTCGCTTGGCCCTGCGAATCTGGCTCCGGCCGCG
>JBMYXJ010000686.1:0-1992 GCA_049608285.1 Mycobacterium sp.
TCGGCCGGCGCGCCAGACTTCCGAAGCGGGGGCAAAGGGGGGACCCGGAGCCCGCCGCTTTTTTACTGGTCAGGACTCGACAGACGGGATGTGATCCAGGCGGCTTCCGATCCACTCACCGTCTTCGTCGCACTCATCGTTTAGGACGACGCGGTAGCCAGATGTCTGACCGCTGGCAAACTTCGCCATTTCACGCCGGTACTCTACTGTGAGTTTTTTTGCTCGGCTTATGGCCACGCCCAGGACGTCGTGCGTCTCGACAGGGCGCACGTACTCCATACTGCCGTAGGTGCCTGCCGTGGGGACGATCGCGTATGCTTTGTTGCTCACACACAAACTGTACCACCATTCGTGACGGTGTCCAGGACAGCCCGCACAAAAAGTGCTACTATATGTGTGTGAGCAGAATCCGAGTCCACTGCCCAGCATGCGGCTGGGACGGCGCGCGCACCGAGGCCGGGGGCCCTTGCCCGGAGTGCGAGACGCGCGTCAAAGCAACAGCCGACCCAAACCGCGGCCACCGCATCAAATGGACCCTGTCGGTGCTCGAACCTACCCGCGAGGCCCTCACCGCCCGCGAGGCGGCGGAGATCCTCGACCGGGCGGCGAAGCGGAGGCGAGCGTGAAGCACCCAACCTGCAAATCCTGCGGCCGTCCGCTCCCCGACACGCTCTATGAGCACAAGCGCATGAGGGACGCAGGGGAGCCCGCCTGCGCGTGTTTGATATCGGCGCTGGCACACTGGAGCGGCAAGGACTGTCGCGAGGCGGCGAAGCGGAGGCGAGCGTGAGCGGTGTGTTTCCGCGATGGATTGCGTGCTCGTTCTGCGACGCGCAGATGCGCATACCGCACCCCGGCGATCACACGTGCTGCTGCGGCATGCGGACCCACGTCAGCGGTCCCAGGGACATGCTGGCGGCCGCCGAGCGGCTGGTGGACATGGGGATCGAGAGCCCAGAGAGCATCCTTCCACTGCGGCAGGCGGCAGAACGTGAGGAGGCGAGCGTGAGCGACGACGACGCGTACATGGAGGACGACGAGCGCAAGCGCTACGACCGCTACAAGGCCGAGAAGGCGCGCATCATGGCCATGGACCCGGAGACGGCGCGCGCGGTCCTGGCGGAGACGGTGGGTGCCATCTACGGCGCCCTGGCGGACTACGGCTCGGTGAGCCCGAACCTGCACCCAGCCGACGTCGTTTCGAAGCACCTTCAGCGTGGAAACATCGACAAGGACGGCAACTGGTGAGCGACGACAGACCAACACCCGAAGAACTGGCCCGGATGAACATCGGCGACCAGATGAAGTGGCAGCGCAGGGCGCATCGTGAGCCCCAAGCGGAGGCGAGCGTGAGCGACGGCAGGTACAAAGGGCCGCCCATCGTCGGGTGGGCGAACCTGCAGGACGCACCTGTTGCGCCAACCGAGTACCACGGCCAATGGGTCGCCTCCGGCCAACGCGGCGGCAAACTGGCCAAGCAGGCGACCGACTTCGCGCTCAACATGATCGAGCGCCAGAACACCGCCATCGAGGAGGGCATCGCCGCCTTCGTCAGCGCCGGCGTCCCCATCGAGCGGCTGGAGGTCGTGCACGAGACGTACAGCAAGAACGACGAGTTCACGACCATCCACAGCCGGGCCTACGTCCGGGTGCGGGAGGGGTCATGAGCGAGCCGCTGAGTGACGCACAGCGGGCGATGTCCAAGCTTGGAGCTATGCTGCCAAAGTTCGATGAACTCAGAGATCTGCTCGCTGCTGACCACCCGGGCGCGGCGGACGAGATAGACAACATCAAGCTTGACATTCGGTGCGCGATCCGAATGGTGGCGGACAAGCTGCGTGACGGGCCGTGACGTCACGTGACCGATCGTGACTAGACCCGGTCGGAACCCGGTCGGAACCCGGTCGGAACCCGGTCACCGGGAATATTGCGTTTCAGGCATGGAAACTACAGGCGGAGGCGAGCGTGAGCGACGACAGACCAACACCCGAA
>JBMYXJ010000687.1:0-1990 GCA_049608285.1 Mycobacterium sp.
TCACGGTGCCCGTCGGGAATGCTTGGACTCCTGTTACGGGCTTCGGCGGACCGTACGCGGCACTCGCCGACGAGTGGTTCGCCTGCGCTGTGTGGCCCGGTCCGTTAGACGGGCAACTCATCCACATCGCCCCCGCGCGCGCGGCGGGGCAGTTCAACGAACGCCTCGG
Source organism: Mycobacterium sp. (assembly GCA_049608285.1). Lineage (GTDB taxonomy): Bacteria > Actinomycetota > Actinomycetes > Mycobacteriales > Mycobacteriaceae > Mycobacterium. The sequence continues at coordinate 170 of JBMYXJ010000687.1, forward strand.
GGAGATCAGCAGCGGGCACTACCTGTTTCAGGGAGGGACTTATCCGGGAACGACCGCTCCGCCAGACAACCAGATCCCACAGGCCTGCTATGGCCTTTCCACCGTGGAGCTGAGCCTGTGAGCTTCTACCGCCGAATCGTAGACGTATCGTCCGACCTCGATCCTGCAGTTGCAGTGTGGCTTCCGGACCAGACGCTCATAGAGCTCAGTGACACCGGCGGCGAGGGGTGGCTAGAACTCACTGAGCCTATAATGTACGCGCTGTACTTGCCGCGGCCTGCGCACATACGCCTGTACCGCTACATGGATATCTTCGCGCGCCTCAACCATAACGATTTCAGCATCCCGCCGTACGAGGTCGACTTCATAAAGGGCTTGGGCCCCTTCACGCCGCACAAGCAGGTCACCGGCGTCTTTCAGGGTGACGTTATCGAGCAGACCATTTTCGCTCGCTTCGTGGGGCGTGATCCGATCAGCGCCGAGCCCATCCTTGCGATCCCGCTTGTACGCGAGGAAATCATCTACACCTACCTCGACGGCAGCCACCAGAGTCAAACGAAGCGCTTCCACTACATGCGCGAAGACGGCACGGAGTCGAAGCTTGTGAAAGAGAAGCCGAAGCAGTACACGCTGGCGGCGTCCATCAAAGCTGGAATCCGGCGGCGGCAGAATATTATCAATTACCTTAAGCCCGACACGATCGGCTTCATCATGATGACCGGCAACGCGCCGACCCAGGAGCAAGCCAGGGTGCGGGGCGCGGAGTTCTTGGCTCGGCACAACATCGCGATACTGGCTTTTGTCGATACGGGCTCACCGCAGCTCTTCAACGACATCGTAGCGGACACGGCCGACGCGTGGCTCGATGCCGTGATTCCGGGTAACGCCCCGGCAATGACGATCCGCCAGTACATCTTGGCGGGTTTAGATATTTGGGGGCTCCTAGGGGGGTGAAGGAGACACCATGCTTGAAGCCGGAAACCCTGTTCGTCGTGCGCTCGTCCTGAGCGGAGGCGGCTCTAAGGGGCAGTATCACGTGGGTGCCTTGCGTCACATGCTCGGCGACCTGAAACGCGAGTACCACATCGTCACCGGCGTGAGCGTCGGTGCGCTCATCGGCGGCTTTATCGCGATGTACCGCATCGGTAACGAAGTGAAGTGCGCGGCCGAGTTGGAAGCTCTCTTCGCGGAGGTCGAGAACAAACACATCTGGAAGCACTGGTTCCTGTTCCGCCGGTTCGCGGGGCTGTGGAAAAGCAGCTTCTTGAACTCCGCGCCGCTGCAACAACTCGTTGCCGAAAAGCTGGATACCAAGGCCATCCGCGCCTCAGGGTGTGAGCTTCGCGTGGGCGCCGTGAACCTGGCCACCGGCCAGTACCGGGTCTTCGACCAGACGCACATCCCGCTCGACAAGGCCATCCTCGCCAGTGCGTCGTTTCCGACGATGTTCAATCCAGTGCAGATGAACGGCGCGCTCTGGACGGATGGCGGTGTGCGCACGGTGACCCCCCTCGGCGCCGCCATCAAGGCCGGGGCCACGGAGATTGATGTGCTCCTTTGCGCGCCCCAGGATCCTCTCGTAAACTTGCGGGCCGCCCCGAACGCACTCGACATGGCCCTCCGTGCGCTTCAGCTCCTCCTCGATGAAGTCATGGATGAGGACTTGAAAATCTGCCAACTCTACAACCAGCTGGCCGCGGCCGGCGTTTCAAACAAGGCGCACATCCCGGTTCGGGTCATTCGACCAAAAGCGCCCGTGAACGAGGACTCCCTCCACTTCGACCGCAAGGAGGCCAAGCGCATTCGAGAGGTCGGGTACCG
>JBMYXJ010000688.1:0-1989 GCA_049608285.1 Mycobacterium sp.
GCTGTGGTACCCCTTGGAGCTGTGTTGCCCCCGGGAACTGTAGGGCCCCTACGAGTCGGGAGCCAGAGCTTCCACGGACTGTCGCCCTCTGGGACGGCTATCGAATCGATAGGCATCACGAAGACACCGACTGCGCGATGGACAAGGCCTCACGTGCCCCGGCGTGCAGTCCCTCGCTGCTGAGTACCAACCACGCCGTCAAGCCCTCCGCAGTCCCGGATGCAAAGCCCCGGGCCGCAGCGCGGTAACGGCCGGCGCCACGCATCCAATGCACCTCGGGAACACCCAGACCATGCGGATCCAGACCGCCAGCTATCGTCACCAGCCTGGACATTCCACGCGCTACGACGCCGTCCGCGGTGCCGAAGGGCCGCAGGGTGAGCAGCTCGCCATGCACAACGGCCGCCAGCACCGTCGCAGGTACTCGCGTTGCACCCGTTGCGATTTCGGCGAGCAACTCAAGCCTGCGCCCCACATCGAGGTCACCGCGTGGCCGACCCAATTCGCCACCATCTACCAGATCTGCAGCCGCCAAGGCGTGCAATCTCGCCATGGCCTGAAGCGGCGCCCGTCGCCAGACACCGACCAGCGCGCCTTCGCCACCTTCGAGCGCCTCAGCCACCCGCAGCGCGCCGGCAAGCACCGGATCGCTGCCGCCAGCATCGGATCCGTCATCAGAAAACTTCAGGGGCCCACCGTCGAGCACAGAAGAAGCCCGGGCCGCCCGCAATGCCGCCTCGGCTGCGGTCTTCGGCCAGCCACGAAGGTTGGTGCGGTGCCGGTGCGCCTTGCCGAGCGCTTCGCTCGCCTCCTCGCCTGCCTGCGCGACACCGGGCAGCGCAGACAATGGCGCCAGGAAGTCCCCGGAGGCTGGCTCCTTGGCCGTCATCTGCGCCCGCTACTCGTCACGATCGCCCACGCTAGCCGACGACTGGACCCGCCACTGACGACGTTTCGCTGCCGATCGAAGCTGCCAATGCCCTAACGCCCACTGCCCGGCTTGCGAGTACCAACCTCGATGCGTGGGTGAATGGGTTGAGTGACTACCCTCACAGTCATGTCCGAGACGCACACCGAAGACCAGTCTTCGTACCCACCGGCGCCTGAGTTCGCCGCGAATGCCAATGCGCCGGAGGCGATGTACGAGGAGGCCGAGGCAGACCGCCTGGCTTTCTGGGCCGGCCAGGCCAATCGCCTGAGCTGGGAGACGCCGTTCAACGAGGTGCTCGACTGGTCCGGGGCGCCGGTCGCCAAGTGGTTCGTCGGCGGCAAACTCAACCTCGCCTACAACTGTGTCGACCGTCACGTGGAGGCCGGCAACGGAGACCGCGTCGCCATGTACTGGGAGGGCGAACCTGTCGGCGATGCCCGTGAGATCACCTACGCGCAGCTCAAAGACGCGGTCTGCCAGGCCGCCAACGCGCTCACCGATCTGGGTGTGAAATCCGGCGACCGTGTCGCGATCTACATGCCGATGGTGCCCGAGGCCATAGTCGCGATGTTGGCCTGTGCGCGACTGGGCGCCATGCACTCAGTGGTCTTCGCGGGGTTCTCGGCCTCAGCGCTGCGAGCCCGCATCGATGACGCCCAGGCCAAGCTGGTCATCACCACTGATGGGCAGTTCCGCCGCGGCACGGCAGCCCCACTGAAAGAGGGGGTGGACGAGGCGATTGAAGGTCTCGGCGATGAGAGCCCCGTCGAGCACGTACTTGTGGTGCGGCGCACCGGAATCGACGTGCCGTGGACCGCGGGACGCGACCTGTGGTGGGACGAGACCGTAGAAACTGCACCCACGACCCACACACCCGAATCGTTCGATTCCGAGCATCCCCTGTTCCTGCTCTACACATCGGGCACCACGGGAAAGCCCAAGGGCATCATGCACACCTCGGGCGGATACTTGACTCAGGCGTCGTACACACATTTCAACGTGTTCGACGTGAAGCCGGACTCCGACGTGTATTGGTGCACCGCCGATATCGGCTGGGT
>JBMYXJ010000689.1:0-1988 GCA_049608285.1 Mycobacterium sp.
AGCCGCCGGGAATCCCTCAGCACCTGCACCGAACTCATTGCGTCGGCAATACTCTCGCCGGGGACGAAGCGGTGCACGACCTTCCGGGTCACCGGCAATCGCTCGGCAGCTCGCCGCAGACCTTCCCGTCTGCTCGCAGCCAGGATGGCAGGCCGCGCAACGCGCTCGAAGACTCCCATCACTCACCCTCCATATGCGGATAGCAGTGATTGGTCGGCGCCACGAACGTCTCTTTGATCGAACGGGCTGAGGTCCAGCGCAGCAGGTTTATCGCCGATCCAGCCTTGTCGTTTGTCCCCGAGGCCCGCGACCCTCCGAACGGCTGCTGCCCTACCACCGCACCCGAAGGCTTGTCGTTGACGTAGAAGTTGCCTGCCGCGTGCCGCAGTTGCCGCTCCGCCTGCATTACCGCCGAGCGGTCATCGGCGATCACCGCGCCGGTCAGCGCGTAGCGGGAGCCGGCGTCGACGACGTCGAGAATGCGCCCATAGTCCTGGTCGGGGTAGACGTGCACTGCCAGGATGGGGCCAAAGTACTCCGTGGAGAAGGCCTCGTAGGTCGGATCGTCGGACAGCAGCACTGTTGGTCGGACGAAATAGCCTTCGCTGTCATCATATTCGCCGCCAGCGGCGATCGTGACCCCCGCTGCGCTCTTCGCCTCCTCAATGGCTGCGACATTCTTGGCGAACGCTCGTTCGTCGATCAGGGCTCCGCCGAAATTGGCCATGTCCGTGACGTCGCCGTATTGCAGCGCTTCGGCGGCACCGAGGAAATCATCACCCATCTTCTGCCACAGTGAGCGCGGAATGAAGGCCCGCGAAGCGGCCGAACACTTCTGCCCTTGATAGTCGAACGCCCCCCGAATCAGCGCTGTGCGCAGGACATCTGGACGTGCCGAGGGGTGCGCGACCACAAAATCTTTGCCGCCAGTCTCTCCGACCAGACGCGGGTAGGTGTCGTAGCGGTCGATGTTGGTGCCGACCTCGCGCCACAGATGCTGAAAGGTGCGGGTCGAGCCGGTGAAGTGGATGCCGGCCATCCGCCTATCGGACAGAACCACGTCCGAAACGGCCTGTCCGTCACCGGTCAGCAGGTTGATAACACCGGCAGGCAGTCCAGCCGCCTCCAGCAACTGCATGGTCAGGTAGGCGGCGAAGGTTTGAGTGGGCGAAGGCTTCCACACCACCGTGTTCCCCATCAACGCGGGGGCAGTGGGCAGATTGCCCGCGATCGCGGTGAAGTTGAACGGTGTGATCGCATAGACGAAACCCTCTAATGGCCGGTAGTCGGTGCGGTTCCATACGCCGGGCGAGCTGACCGGCTGCTCGGCGAGGATCTTGCGGGCGAACGCAACGTTGAAGCGCCAGAAGTCGACGAGCTCGCAGGGCGCGTCGATTTCAGCCTGAAAAGCGCTCTTGGACTGGCCCAACATCGTGGCCGCTGCGATCTTCTCCCGCCACGGTCCGGCCAGTAGATCGGCAGCTCGCAGCAGCACCGCTGCGCGCTCGTCGAACGGGGTGGCTTCCCACTCTTTCTTCGCCGCTAGGGCCGCCTCGACCGCAGCCCTGGCATCGGCGTGATCGGCGTTGGTGAATGTGCCCAACCGCGCGGCGTGCCGATGCGGCTGAACCACATGATGGCGGGCGCCGGCACCCATCCGGTGCTCGCCACCGATGACGTGAGGCAATTCGATCGGTTCGTTGGCAAGGCCGGTCATCGCATCAGTAAGTCTGGCGCGTTCCGGCGACCCTGGAGCGTAGCCGTGCACCGGCTCGTTTTCAGGCACGGGTACTTGAGTAATCGCTGTAAACGCGTCCATACAGCAAGAATGCCCGTCCTCAGCGCGCAATCCGATGGCTGATCGGACAAGCTCTGGCACACTTAATAGTCTGATTGGACAAAGGAGCATTCATGGCGCTGGCGGCCACAGGCCTCGGATTGGGCCAGTTGTTGCTGGCGTTGGACCGCACGATGGTCGCGCTGGCTCA
>JBMYXJ010000690.1:0-1984 GCA_049608285.1 Mycobacterium sp.
GCGCGATGCGCACGAGTTCACCCGGTTGATAGGTCAGCTGGTAGAGGCCGTCGTCCGGCCCTTGAGCCAACACGACCGTTGTGCCCGCTTCCGGGTCGAAGTCCTGCGGGTTACCGCAGGAGGTGAACTCAGGAGTGCAGGTCAACACTTTGATCCAGCCCTGCACCAAGTCGGCGATGAACAACTTGTTCAGATGAGCGGGGCCTAATGCTGCTCCGTCGTAGACGAGCACCGACGTTATGGCTGCTCCGTTGCCACGGGGATAGGTGTAGATTGGGTTGATCGATGTGCAACCGGCGCAGACTCCTTCGGCGCTCGGCCACCCGTAGTTCCCACCGGCCGACCCGAGTTGGGTCATTTTGCTTAGTGCCTTGAGTTTTTGGCTTGCAGCGCGTTGAGGATGGCCTCGACCTCGGTGTTTACTTCGGGCGGGAACGTGGCGATGACGCCGTTGATGTCGATAGTGGCTGAGCGCAGGGGTTTGAGGGTACGCAGGAACCGCCGCAGGGACAGTCCGGTCCGGGCCTGGACTTCGCGGCTGACGGCCAGTGCGGTGAACACGATGGTCAGGTGGGTTTCGATGGCGTCGCGGGTGCGGGCGAACATGGGTCTGGCCGCAAGGTCGGACTTCGACATCCGGAAGGACTGCTCGACGTGCCACAGGTCGTGGTAGCTGGCGATGATCTCGGCGGCGGGCATGAGCGTTGGTTCGATGTTGGTGACATAGCCCTTGAGGCCGGCCAGACGGCGTGCCCGCTGCAGCGAGGCGGTATCGAGTTCTTGAGTGCCGTTGCGGGTCTTGACGAATCGGGGTGTTCGGGCGGCCCTGTCTCCGGCGACGACCGCTCGGGCCTTGTGTTCCTGCAGATTGAGCGTCTTGTTGTCCCGCACCGCACGTTTCGCTGAATACGCCCACACCGCCCGCCACGACTTCGTGTGGGTGACCGGGTTCCAGACGGGTTCGGCTTTGACCTTCAGGTCGCTGCACTTGGCGGCGGTTCCACGTTGGTCACGTGGGGTGATGGTGTCGATGACCTGACCGTCAGTGAAAACATCACCGTGCCAATGGAAGTGGGACGCGAGATCGTTGGGGGCTTTGGTGACCCTCGATCCGAGGATGAACCGCAGCCCGGCTTGGTCAATCTCTCGCAGGTTGGCGCTGGCGAGCATGCCGGCATCAGCGACGACAACTATGTCGGTGATGTCGTGGCGTTGTTGGAATGCTTTGACGATCGGCACGATCGTCAAGGTCTCGGCCTTGTTTCCTTCGAAGCAGCCGATTTCTAGGGGGAATCCGCACCGGTCGACCAGCAGGCCCACCACGATCTGCGGATCGACGCGGCGTTCCTTGGAGTAGCCGACGCGGCGCAGCTCATCTTCCTTGTCAGCCTCGAAATAGAGTGTGGTGACGTCGTAGAGCACCAGGCTCACATCACCAGCGGTGCGGGCCTGGACAAAGCAGGCCGCGGCGATCTGGTCACGGTAGCCACCGGCGCGGGCCCGCCGTAGGGTGCGTTTGCGCGTCGACAACGACACCGAGGCGCGGCCCAACTCGGCCAGGACCCGGTCGACATCGAGCAAACTGGTCGGCTCCACGACCCGAGCGATCACCAGGTCCCGGTACACCTCATCGCCGACCGCCTCATCGAAGCCGAGGCCGGCATAAACCCCGGCCAGGGCATCGTAGAGCAGACCGCTGCACGACTTGAGGACCCGCGGCCGCGCGACCAACTGCCGCGGCCTGGGTTCACCGGTGCCCTCGCTGAACAGTGTTCCCGACGGCGGTGGCACCATCTCGGCTTTGACGGCCTTCGGGGTGATCCCCAGATCGAGCTCGCCTTGGGTGTCATCGGCCAGCAGCTGCTGGGCCTCCTCGACGAGCAGCCCCAACTCGGCATCGTCACGGGCAGAACCGACATGGCGGAGGATCCGGCGGCGGCCCCCCACGGATTCGGCGATCTGGACCGCAGTGGCACCCGAAGCC
>JBMYXJ010000691.1:0-1978 GCA_049608285.1 Mycobacterium sp.
TCGACCAGCTCGCTGGGGTTCCGATGCCCGCTTCGGCAGTGGAACCGCTGATTTTTGGCCAGCGGGTGCGCGACTATCACCCGGGCATGCTCGACGAGCTACTCGCTTCCGGCGAAGTGCTGTGGTCAGGTGTCGCTGCGCTGTCTGCGGCCGACGGCTGGGTGGCGTTTCACCCCGCCGACACCGCTGCGCTGTCGCTGGCCCCGCCCACCGAAATTGACCTCACCGACGTTCACCGCGGTGTGCTGGAGGCCCTCAGCGGCGGCGGGGCCTATTTCTTCCGGCAGCTATCCGTCGACGGGGCAACCACGCTCTCCCTGAAGGAGGCTTTGTGGCAGCTGATCTGGTCCGGACATGTAGGCGGGGACACCTACGCTCCGGTGCGCGCCCTGCTGGCCGGTGCCCGCGGATCGGGCGCCCGGCGGGTGGCTACGCCGTCGCATCGGCATCGACGCGCTCCGCGGCTGAGTCGATACAGCATTGGATCCGGTATGGGTGCGCACCGCGATTCCGATCCCACGGTGGCCGGCCGCTGGTCGGCACTTCCGGTCGCGGAAGCGAATACCACCGTGCGAGCACACTTCCAGGCTGATCAACTGCTGGCCCGCCACGGCGTCCTGACCAAGGGGGCAGTAGCGGCCGAGGGCGTCGCGGGTGGATTCGCCTCGCTGTACAAGGTGCTGACCGCGCTTGAGGATGCGGGACGCTGTCAACGCGGCTACTTCATCGAATCCCTCGGTGGGGCGCAATTCGCGACTGCCAGTACCATCGACCAGCTACGCACCCACGCCGACAGCATCGACGACGACCGGGGCGCCCTACGCGCCATCGCGCTGGCGGCGACCGATCCCGCCAATCCATTCGGGGCCGCCCTGCCGTGGCCGCCCCGGGCCACCGACAGCGATACCGCCCACCGGCCGGGCCGCAAAGCCGGAGCGTTGGTCGTGCTCGTCGATGGTGAGTTGGCCTGGTTCGTCGAGCGCGGTGGGCGTTCACTGCTGAGTTTCACATCCGACCCCGAGACGTCGAACGCGGCAGCAGCAGCGTTGGCGGAGTTGGTTTCGCGCCAACGGGTGCCAGCCTTGCTGGTGGAACGGGTCGACGGAGTAGCGGTCCTCGAAGAGCGGGACTCGCTGGCGGCTCTGGCGCTGATGCAGGCTGGGTTCGCCAGGACACCGCGCGGGTTGCGGCTGCGCTGATGCCTGAGGGCGACACCGTATTTCGCAGGGCGACGACGCTGCGGGGGGCGTTGGAGGGCAAGGAGTTGACTCGGTGCGATGTGCGTGTCCCCCGGTATGCCACAGTCGACCTGACCGGGCACGTAGTCGACGAAGTGTTCAGTCGGGGTAAGCATCTGTTCATCCGGGCGGGCGGGGCCAGTATTCACTCGCATCTGAAGATGGACGGGAAGTGGGTCATTGGCCGTGTCCGCGCGCCGGCCCACAAGATACGAATCGTGCTGGAAACAGATGATTCCCGGGCAGCGGGCGTCGACCTGGGGATGCTGGAGATCTTGGAGCGCGCGGTCGACATGGAGGCGGTCGCACACCTGGGCCCAGATCTACTCGGCGACGACTGGTCAGCAGAGGTGGCTGCGGCCAACCTGATGTCGGACCCCTCTCGGCCGCTGGCTGAGACGTTGCGGGATCAGCGGGTGATGGCAGGTGTGGGCAATGTGTATGCCAATGAGTTGTGTTTTGTGTTCGGGCTGCGTCCTGGCACTGCCGTCTGCGAGGCTAGGGATCCCTTGAGGTTGGCCACTCGAGCCCAGCAGATGTTGTGGGCCAACCGATCACGTGGGAGCCGGACCACGACCGGTGATACCAGGGCAGGGCGAGAGTTGTGGGTGTACGGCCGGGCGGGCCTGGCGTGCCGTCGCTGCGGCACACTGATCGAGACCGAGACCGAGACCGAGACCGAGACCGGCGCCGGCGTCGAGCCAGCAGGCGCCACGCGTCGGCAATGGCGGGTGCTCGTC
>JBMYXJ010000692.1:0-1976 GCA_049608285.1 Mycobacterium sp.
CATCTCCGGATGAAAGGCGGTCGCTAAGTTGCGGCCCTGCCGCACCGCCACAACGTGACCGGCTGCGCGCGCCAGCACTTTCACCTCGGCGCCCACTCGCTCCACCCACGGCGCCCGGATGAACACCGCATGCACGGGGTGCGGGAGCCCGGCGAATGCAATGTCGTTCTCGAACGAATCAATCTGACGACCGAACGCATTGCGGCGCACCGTTATATCGATCGCCATCAGCGGCGTGGCCTCACGCCTCGGCGCACCTGCATCGAGGATTTCGCTGGCCAAGAGGATCATTCCTGCGCATGATCCGTAGGCCGGCATGCCGTCGGCCAGCCGGGCACGCAACGGCTCCACGAGTTCGACATCGTGCAAGAGGTGACTCATCGCGGTGGACTCGCCGCCCGGAATCACCAACGCGTCCACCGGGTCCAGTTCACTCTTGCGCCGCACGGTCACCGCCTCCGCCCCGGCGGCACGCAACGCCGCGAGATGTTCGCGGGTATCTCCCTGCAGCGCCAGGACCCCGATCCGGGGGCTCACCCGCCGCCCGGCGTGTAGTCACGGGGAAAGCGCGTTAGCCCTTCCTGCATCACGGCCGCGACCATATCCCCGCGCCGGTTGAAAATCTTGCCTTGGGTCAGCGAGCGTCCCCCCCACGCGGACGGCGATGACTGGTCATAGAGCAGCCATTCGTCGGCCCGAAACGCCCGCATGAACCACATCGCGTGGTCCAGCGAGGCCACCATGAGATGCTTCCGCTCTTTGCTGTGATTGACCTGCGCGGAACCCAATAGCGTCAGGTCGCTCATATAGGCCAGCGCGCAGATGTGTAGCACGTGGTCCTCGGGCAACGGATCGCGATGCCGGAACCAAACCTGCTGTTGAGAGGCCCTGCCTTCGCGCATGCTGAGCAGCTCGCGCGGAATGATCCGTACGTCCCACTCATCGAACTGCCGAAAACTGGCATCGTCGAACACCCGGCTGGCGGCCCTGAAGTCAGGAATGTCGTCTGGCGGCGGCGCCACGGGCATAAGGTCCTGGTGCTCGATGCCGCTCTGCTCGACCTGGAAAGACGCCGACATCGAGAAGATCGTCTCACCGTGCTGGATCGCGGTTACCCGGCGCGTGCAAAACGAACTGCCATCGCGGATGCGCTCAACGGTGTAGACAGACGGCCACCGGGCGTCGCCGGCGCGCAAGAAGTACCCGTGCAGCGAATGCACCTGAAACTTCGGGGCGACGGTCCGCACCGCCGACACGAGCGACTGGCCTGCTACATGGCCGCCGAATGTGCGCTGGAGGAAACCGGACTCCGGACTGAATATGCCGCCGCGATAGATATTGGAGTCGATCTGCTCCAGATCCAGGATCTCTTCGATCGCCATGTGTTTATCATCGCTCCTGGCGCAGGCAGCTCGTCAACCCCGGCTACCAGCTACCAGCCCCGTTCGGCGAGTCGGCGCGGGGCAGCGATGTCCTCCACGTTGATGCCGACCATCGCCTCACCCAGCCCACGAGACACCTTGGCCAGCACGTCAGGGTCGTCGTAGAAGGTGGTGGCCTTCACGATCGCCGCGGCGCGTTGCGCCGGGTCACCGGACTTGAAGATGCCCGAGCCGACGAAAACGCCCTCCGCGCCGAGCTGCATCATCATTGCCGCGTCAGCCGGGGTAGCGATTCCGCCCGCGGTAAATAGTGTCACCGGCAGCTTGCCGGCCCTCGCGACCTCAGCCACGAGATCGTAGGGAGCTTGTAGTTCCTTTGCGGCAACAAACAATTCGTCTTCAGGAAGCGATGTGAGACGACGAATCTCGCCACCGATCATGCGCATGTGAGTGGTCGCGTTGGACACGTCTCCGGTGCCCGCCTCGCCCTTGGAGCGGATCATCGCAGCACCCTCGGAGATGCGGCGCAGCGCCTCACCTAGGTTGGTGGCCCCGCAGACAAACGGGACGGTGAACTTCCACTTGTCGATGTGG
>JBMYXJ010000693.1:0-1974 GCA_049608285.1 Mycobacterium sp.
CGAGCCCGGCCGCCGGCCGAGCTGGCCGATATCGATCACCAGCGGCGACCGTGATCCTCGGCGCGGGGCCGCGTTCGCATGCGTCGGCATGCCCGTAATCGTACGTTCAGTGACCCAAAGATCAGCGGGCCACGTATCAGCGGGCCACGTAGTCGTGGGTTCCCGCCGCGGTGCGCAATTGGTGACGGCCGCGGCCGACAGACCGCATCGTGCCGTTGAGGAACTCCTCGAACTCGGCCAGCTTGTTGTCGACATAGATATCGCACTCACCACGCAACCGGTCCGCTTCGGCGTGCGCGGAGTCGACCAATCGGGTGGCCTCGGCGTTAGCGGTCACCACGATTTCGTTCTGCGACACCAACCGCTGCTGTTCCTTGATACCTTCCTGGACTGCCTTCTCGTAGGTCAGATTGCCGCTTTCGATCATCCGATCCGCTTCGGACTTGGCCCGTCCGGTGCAAGCCTCGTACTCTCGCTTGGCGGTCGCCGCGATCCGACTGGCTTCTTCCCGGGCTTCTGCGACCATTCGCTCACTGTGCTGACGGGCTTCGGCGACCATGCGGTCGGCCTGGGACTTTGCGTCGCCGAGCAGCCGGTCGGCCTCTGCCCGGGCGTGGTTGATCATCGAATCTGCTTCGGCGTTGGCCGCTGCCACAGTGGACTCGCAGTGTTCTTTGGCCTCGTTTAGCAACGCATCGCGGGCATCGAGCACGTCCTGCGCATCGTCGAGTTCACCCGGGATCGCGTCCTTGATGTCGTCGATCAACTCCAGGACATCGCCGCGGGGCACTACACAGCCGGCCGTCATCGGCACACCGCGCGCTTCCTCGACGATCGCACCCATTTCATCGAGCGCTTCAAAAACTCGGTACACGGCGACATCCTCCAGGCGTAGTTTGACAGTGACCAGTGTGCCTGGTGTTACCCCTGTGACTCGACTACCGGCATCGGTGTGTCGTTACCAATTCCTTGTCTTCCTTGTCGCACACAGTGTGCAGCCAGATCGCGATTTCGGCCGATGGGACGATCCAGGCGCACACTAGGGCGCGGAGGTAGTCAGCCTCGCGAGGCGAGCTTGGCCTGCAGGCACACGTTCACCGGCTCGGGCAGCAGCGCCGAGACGTCGCCACCCAACATCGCGACTTCTTTGGCCAGCGAGGAAGACACGAACGAATACTGCGGGGTCGTGGCGACGAAGAACGTGTCAACCCCCGCGATGTGCTTGTTCATCTGGGCCATCTGCAGCTCGTACTCGAAATCAGTACCTGTGCGCAGACCTTTGACGATCGCTGTCATTCCCCGCGCCTTGACGAAGTCCACAACTAGCCCCCGCCCCGACTCCGCACGCACGTTCGGCAAATGGGCCGTCGATTCCTCGATCAGGGCGATCCGCTCCTCGACGGTGAACATTCCCTGCTTGTTGGGGTTGACGAGCACCGCGATGACAAGCTCGTCGAATTGGGCCGCCGCCCGCTCGAAGATGTCGATGTGCCCGAGGGTCACCGGGTCGAAGGATCCCGGGCACACCGCTCCGCTCATGGAGGTCGACGCTAGCAGGGACATCAGTCCCGTTCGGCGAGCTCGATGCGGGTGTCCCCGTATCGACGGGCATTCCACGGCGACCAACCGTCGGGCCAGCTGGTCTGCGGTCCCGACGCCGAGCGTTCCACCACCGCCACCGTTCCCGGCATCGTCCATCCCTGGGCGTCAAGTAGGACGAGCATGTCGGCGACCTGGGCATCGTCGACCTCGTATGGCGGGTCGGCCAGCACCAGATGCACCGGCTGTCGGGTGCCCGCAGCCAGCACCGTCGTGTCGACCGCGAAGCAGCATCGCCTCGTTCGTCGTCTATAATCCGTCCATCTTCAATCCGTAGGATACGATCCGCGTAGGACAAGGTCCTCGGATCGTGGGTAACTGCAAGCACGGCCCGGCCCGCATTGTGGGCGACTTCCGCCAGCAACGCCATCACCG
>JBMYXJ010000694.1:0-1971 GCA_049608285.1 Mycobacterium sp.
GGTGTTGAGGCCGAGCATCTTCCGCATCTGTTCGAGCGCTTCTACAGAGTGGACGTCGCCCGAGACCGCCGGCACGGGGGCGCGGGGATAGGTCTGGCCATCGTTCAGGCCTGGGTGGAATCCCACGGGGGCCATATCGCCGCCACCAGCGACGGCCTAGGGGAAGGCACGACGTTCACCTTTGTCGTCCCGATAGATCATCGTACCGCCTCATCGTCCCCGCCCCCGTCGCGATAGAAGTCGCCTGTGCCGTGAGTCAAACCACGGCGCCGGGGGCGTGAGACAGTGTGGGAAAACCCAGGACAGCCGCATACGGGCGCGACCAAGCGTGAGAGCCTTCAGGAGTCAACAAGGGAGGCCGATGCCGTGAAGGTGACGATACTTGGTGCGACGGGACAGTTGGGCCGGGAGTGCCTGAACCAATGTTTGGAATCTGGTCACGAGGTGACGGTTCTGGTGAGAACCCCCGGCAAGCTACCGGATGAAATCAGGGACGCGGTCACGGTTGTGCAGGGGGATGCCCTATCGAGTGCGGATGTCAGGGATGCCCTGCCGCTAGGAACGCAGGCGGTGTTGTTTGCCATCGGAGTGGACGAAAAGACCTCACCGGCGGATCTGTGTACCGATGCGACCCGGAATGTCCTAGCGGGTATGCGTGCGAACCTTCAACACGACCAGGCCCGGCTGGTTTGGTGCGGGGGAGGCAGCACCATAGTGAAAGAGGATGCTGTCACCTGGGGTTCAAGGTTCGTGCGTTGGTATGGGGAGCACTTCCTCGAGCATCGGCACACTGACAAAGCGCATCAGTTGGCGCTGCTGGAGGAGTGCACGGATATTCGCTGGATCGGTATTCGTCCGTTGCAGATGAAGCAGGGCGCGCGGACGGGAAATTACCGCTTGGGCTTTTATCCGTACAGCGCCATGTCGAAAATCAGCTTCGCGGATTGCGCGCACGCGATGGTCGGGCTGCTCGACGATGACACTTGGGTCGGAAAGGCGCCCGTTGTTCAATACTGAAAGCTACTCACCCGTTGTCCGAGTACGGCCGGCGCATCTTCTCGGCAGCGGCGACAGACCTCCGGAGCCACATCTCTACGACATCCGCGCTGCAATGAGCACCCGGGCCCGCGCCGGGCTACCGTCGACTTGGTGACCATGTCGCGAATCGCCCGGGTCTGCGCTGCTGGAGCCAGCGTGCTCGGCCTCGCTGCAGTTCCCGCGTGCGGGGAAGCAGCCAGCCCTCCGCTGGTCGCCGGTAATCCGGCAACCACGACGGCTATTCCGACGCCCCCGGTGGCGATCGTCGCTCCCGAGGGCGACTTCACAGCTGTCGCGCACCTCTTCAACGATGCGATCGCTGCGCATTTGCTACCCGGTGCTGTGGTTGAGATCGGACACGGCGGCACAGTGGTCTTACGACAAGCTTTCGGCTCACGCAGACTCGCCTCTGAACCTGCACTGGACGGGTCCCCCGCACCCGCTGAGCCGATGACTGTGGACACAATCTTCGATCTGGCGTCTTTGACGAAGATACTCGTGACGGCCACCGCCGTTCTCCAGCTCTATGAGCAGGGCAGCGTTCAGATCGACGATCTCGTGCAGACTTACCTCCCTGAGTTCAACCCGGCGAACGACCCGCGGCGAGCCAAGGTGACGCTGCGCATGCTGCTCACCCACACCTCAGGCATTGGCGGTGACCTTAGCCGCCAAGGCCCATGGGGACTGACGGCGGCGGACAGGGCGGACGGTATGCACCGTGCACTCACCGCCCCTTTGGAATTCGGCCCCGGCGAGGTCTTCCACTACTCCGACATCGGGTTCATCCTCCTCGGTGCGATAGTCGAGAAGATCAGCGGCGAACCTCTGGACACCTATGCCCGTAACAGGATCTTCACGCCCCTGGGCATGGCTGACACCCGGTATCTGCCCGCGTCCAAAGCGTGCGGTCCGCACCAGATCCGCGGCACAGCA
>JBMYXJ010000695.1:0-1968 GCA_049608285.1 Mycobacterium sp.
GGTACCGAGGGCGCCATCGCGGCGAGTCGGCAGAGCACATGCCGTCCGCTCATTGTGGGGCCGCAACAGGCCGCTGAAGCCGTGCTTGATCATCATCGGCTGGACAGATCTGGCGTCATCCTGATGCTCTGCTGAGTTCCGGAGTCACTGTGCGGCACCGTCATTGGAGATACAAGCGCGGCCCCTCGAAACGAGGCTGGCCAAAACCTGGAACTTCTCAGGCACAGGAGGCAGGGTGGTGCATGGAACGCCCCAAGTTCACCATCCGACACTGAGGCCCAAGAGGAGCGACATGACGACTGAGACCCCGATGCAACTCGGCATGGTGGGACTGGGCCGAATGGGAGCCAACCTGGTCCGTCGGCTTATGCGCGACGGGCACAGCTGCGTCGCTTACGACGTCAATTCCGCAGCGGTCGGGGAACTCGTGAAAGAGGGGGCTACCGGCTCGTCGTCATTGGCCGACTTCGTCGATAAGCTGGACAAACCGCGCGCGATCTGGCTGATGCTGCCGGCGGCCATCGTGGATTCGACTTTGGACCAACTCGTTCCGCTGCTGGCTCCCGGCGACACGGTGATCGACGGCGGTAACTCCTACTACCGCGACGATATCACGCGCGCGCAGCGACTGCTGACAGAGAACCTGCACTATGTGGACTGCGGAACTAGCGGCGGGGTCTGGGGTCTGGAGCGCGGCTACTGCCTGATGATCGGCGGCGAGAAAGGGGTGGTCACCCGCCTGGACCCGATCTTCAAGACCATCGCGCCTGGGCAGGGCAGCGCCGAGCCCACCCCAGCCCGGACCAAAACGGACGGGACAGCACCTGACGGTTACCTGCATTGCGGTCCCAGCGGTGCCGGGCACTTCGTCAAGATGGTTCACAACGGTGTCGAGTACGGCATGATGGCCGCGATCGCCGAGGGACTCAGCATCATCAAGCACGCGGACGCCGGAAAGACCGACCGGACCGCCGACGCCGAGACCAGCCCGCTGCGCGATCCGTGGGCCTACCAGTACGACATCGACGTCGGCGAAGTCGCCGAGGTGTGGCGGCGCGGATCGGTGGTGGGGTCTTGGCTGGTGGACCTGATCGCGGATGCGTTCGCGAGCTCCCCAGGCCTCGCCGACTTCAGCGGTCGAGTCTCCGACTCCGGCGAGGGCCGTTGGACAGTGCTTGCCGCGGTCGACGAGGGCGTGCCCGCCCCGGTGATCACCGCCTCGCTGTATGAGCGATTTGAGTCGCGAGGGCTAGGTGAGTTCACCGACCAGATCCTGTCGGCGATGCGGAGCGAGTTCGGTGGCCACGCCGAAAAGAAGCAGTAGCTAGCGGCGCACGTCGAATCCGTCGCTGATGCGGTGTGAACCCCATAGTTAGCCCGGACCTGGCAGGACGAGCCTGGCAGCCGACTAGCTCTGCAACGCGTACAGTGAAAGCGTCTAGCAAATCAGGACCTTCGATCCGGCTGAGGTCGACGTGCGGCCCCGCAATGTGGCGGTGCTGGCACCGGGCACGATCCCCAAGACGCCGTCGGGAAAGTTGCGGCGTACACACGCGCTATCGCTGGTGAGTTGACCAAGCCAGCTAGCAGGACAGTACTGGCGCACAAGCGAATTGTCGGCGTTCGACAGACCGTTTTAGCTCACACCTGCCGGATCCGCCCCGCCGTCTGCGCTAGGCGAGTTCCCGGAAGGTCGAAAGCCCGGTAGAACAAGAAGCGCTGACGCACAACGTTTTTGCTGAATCTGTTCTCATCCCGGGTGCGGTCCGAGATTTCTCGGCGTGCAAGCCACGCGAAACGTAATGTGGGCTGGTGGGAAAATCCCACCAGCCCACATTATGGGTTTTTAACCGCCTACTAGACGACAGTGACGCCGACCGCTTGAGGCCCCTTAGCGCCCTGTTCGATTTCGAACTGAACGCGTTGGTTTTCCTCGAGCGACCGGTATCCGCTACCACCGATTTCCGA
>JBMYXJ010000696.1:0-1965 GCA_049608285.1 Mycobacterium sp.
TCAGAACTGACGCCCCGCGGGAATTTGTCAGCTAAAGCCGCGACAATGTTCCGGTGGAATTAATCCTGGTAGTCGTCGGCGCCATCGTCGTGACCGCCGTGGCGCACCGCCGCGGACTCGAACCCGCGCTGATCATCGTGCTGGTCGGCATCGCCGTGTCGTTGGTTCCCGGCTTCCAGGCGCCCCACCTGAACTCGCAGACCCTGCTGTCGGTAGTACTACCCCCGCTGCTGTACTCGGCCGCGCTGGATTTTTCGTTTCCGACGTTCGTGCGCAACATCAAACCGATCCTCGGTCTAGGGGTCGGCCTTGTCGTTGTCACCACGTTCACCGTTGCCGCGGTGTCCTCGTTGCTTACCGTCATTCCCTTGACCTTCGCCTCCGCGCTGATCCTCGGCGCGATCGTAGCGCCACCCGACGCCGTGACCGCGGTGGCCGTCGGCCGCAAGCTCGGCTTACCCAAGCGAGTCATGTCGATCCTGACCGGCGAGAGCCTTATCAACGATGCCGCTGCGTTGGCGCTGTTTTCGGTGGCGGTGGCGCAGGTCGCCGGCACCCACACGTTCATCGAGGACCCGGTCCTGCTGTTCGCTTACAGCGCGGTGCTCGGTCCGCTGGTGGGCGCAGCACTCGGGTACGTGACATTGTGGATCCGCAGGCGGCTGGCCAACCCTGCGCTGGAGACAGTTCAGGGTTTGATGGTGCCGTTTGCGGCCTTCATTCTGGCCCAGCAGATGAACGCCTCGGGCGTACTGGCGGTGGTGGTGGCTGGGTTCGTCGTCGGCAGCGGGACCGTGGACGCCGGCTATCAAACCCGGCTGCAGGAACGGTATGTGTGGAAGTCGGTAGACGTGCTGCTTGAAGCGTTCGTCTTCGCCTACATCGGCCTGAACCTGAGGTTTGTGTTGGAAGATTTGAACGATCCCAACGATGAGCACAATTCGCTGATCCTGGTGGCGGTGTCCTCGGTGGTGGTGCTGCTGGTCGTGCTGGTGATCAGACCGCTGTGGGTCTTCGCGATGTTCGGTCGGGGATTGCTGTCCCGCCATGTGGAGAGGCGGCTGAGTGTACCGATCCCAGAGGCCGGGGGGCGTGGTGCGTTGGGTACTCGGCGAAAGTCCAGGGCTCCGGGAAGGTGGCGGTCTCGCATCGCGGACCGCCCGCTGAGTTGGCAGGAGAACGTCGTCGTCTCTTGGACGGGTATGCGCGGGGTAGTGACCCTGGCAGCAGCCGCCGCCATCCCGCTGACGACGATTTCGGGGGAGCCATTTCCCGAGCGCTCCACGATCCAGGCGATCGCCTTCGTGGTCGCCGTCGGAACGTTGTTGCTACAGGGCGCAACGTTGCCATGGTTGATCGGCAGGCTGGATCTGTCGTCAGAGAGTGACGACGCCTACACCTACGCTGAGAAAGCAAAGGCCGAGCTAGTGGTGTACGACGCCGCCGATGAAGTGCTGGCCCAGTTCCGTAGCGACCCGCCCACGGGTCTGGACCGATCGGTGCTCACTGAGATTCACAACACCATCGCCCGGGTCTCCCAGGACGCCGACGAGATGCCCGACCCTGAGGCTCAAACGCGCCGCGCGGAGGTGTTCGCCGCTCTGTACCGCGAGGTCCTCTCGGCGCAGCGGGCCGCTCTCATCGGTGAACGCGACGCCGGCGGCATAGACGAAGAAGCAGTCAGGGCGATGCTCGACCGACTCGACTTGCAGGAGGCCGGTGTTTCGGCGCGTCTGGAGAGCCGGTTTTGATCGGGTGGCGCTAGAAGTCGAAGCCGCCGAAATCTCCGCCGAAATCTCCGCCGCCATCCCCAGCGCTGTCGAAACCGCCCTCTTGGCCGCCGGCTAGGACAGCGGGATAGTCGCCACCGTAGCCGGTCTCGAAACCCTGTGCGCCGTAGTCGACTCCGGGCATGCCGGAGAACAGCGCGTCGAACATCAGCACCGAGCCCAGGCCCCATGCGCC
>JBMYXJ010000697.1:0-1963 GCA_049608285.1 Mycobacterium sp.
GCCCATTCGGGCTCATCGTTGTGGTGTTGCTGTTGATCGGCACCTTCGCGCTGGTGTGGTCAATGAACCGGCATCTGCGCCGCCTGCCCGAATCCTTCGACACCGAGAATCCGGCGGGCCCGGACTCGGCCAGCGAGGATCCTGACGACAAGCTCTAGCGATTTCGGCGTGTTCATCGTCGCCTAGCGACGTGAACCACGCCGAAATCGCTCAGAAAACGGCGAACCACATCGCGATGTAATGGCAAATTGCCGCAACGGCCGTGCATGCATGGAAGAACTCGTGGTGGCCGAACGTCGTAGGCCACGGGTTCGGCCATTTCAGCCCGTAGAGCACCCCGCCGATGCTGTACAGCGCACCACCGACGATCAGCAGCACAACAGCCGCGACGCCGGCACCGTGAGTAATTGGACCGATGAACCAGGCCGCCACCCAGCCGAGCAGGATATATAGGGGTACGCCCAGCCAACGCGGAGCTGAGGGCCACAGCATCTTCAGTGCGACGCCGGCCAACGCACCACCCCACACGATCCAGAGCAGAGTCATTCCGCTGTGCTCGGGCAGCGCCAGCAGTGCGAATGGCGTGTAGCTGCCGGCGATAAACAAAAAGATCATGGAGTGATCGGCGCGCTTCATCCATTTGCGCGCCGCAGCCGACTTCCAGTTCACCCGGTGGTAGGTACCGCTCACGGCGAACATCGCCACAATGGTCAATGTGTAGATCAGAGTGGCGATGCCGGCGCGCGTGGATTCCACCGACCAGGACACCGCCACCAACGCTGCGCCGGCGACGACCGCGACGGCCGCTGAATACACGTGGATCCAGCCCCGCGCCCGCGGCTTACCCAGGAACTGGGCAACGCCTTCGGCTACCGCTTCAGGAAGGTCTTCGGGTACGTGCGACGAGGCCGCGGAGTCCGAGTCTTCAGTATCGACGGGGTCAAAGGACGTAGCCATCTCTCACCTCCGCTGACTTGCATAGGGTTTCCCCGGTGCCACAGTAGTCTTGACACTCGTGGACCTCATTCCGCGACGTCTCAAAGAGCCTATGTACCGGCTCTATGAGATGCGTCTGCGGCACGGGTTGTCGCCGTCGCGATCGGAGTTGCCGCGCCACATCGCTGTGCTGTGCGACGGCAATCGACGGTGGGCCCGCGAGCTTGGGCATGATGACGTCAGTTACGGCTACCGTGTCGGAGCCCACAAAATTGCCGAGATGCTGCGCTGGTGCCAGGAATCGGGCATCGAGATGGCCACCGTGTATCTGCTTTCCACCGAAAACTTGCAGCGCGACGCTGCTGAGCTCACTTCGCTCATCGACATCATCACCGACGTCGTCGAGGAGATCTGCGCGCCGGCCAACCAGTGGAGCGTGCGTACCGTCGGTGATTTGGAACTCCTTGGTGAGGAGCCGGCGCGTCGCCTAAGGGATGCCGTGCAGTCGACCGGCGGCGCTGCACACAGCGCTTCCTTTCATGTCAACCTCGCCGTTGGGTACGGCGGTCGCCAAGAGATTGTGGACGCTGTCCGTGGGCTGCTGAGCAAGGAACTCGCCAACGGTGCTACTGGGGACCATCTGATCGAGGCGGTCACCGCCGAGGCGATCTCGGAGAATCTGTACACCTCCGGCCAGCCCGACCCCGATCTGGTCATTCGAACTTCCGGCGAACAGCGACTCTCGGGATTCCTGCTGTGGCAAAGCGCGTATTCGGAGATGTGGTTTACCGAGGCCTACTGGCCCGAATTCCGCCGGGTCGACTTCTTGCGCGCCTTGCGCGACTACAGCGCCAGGCACAGACGCTACGGACGTTGACGTGGTAGCCGTGTCAGCGCTTGTCTTCACATTGAGCTGGTGGCTGGGGTTGTACCTGCTAGCCCGCGACCCCCGCAAAGTCGTGCTCGTGCTCGCGTCCATTGGTTTGACCAGCTTCGCTGTCGTGGTGGCCTTGGACGCTGTCCGGCT
>JBMYXJ010000698.1:0-1962 GCA_049608285.1 Mycobacterium sp.
TGGGACCGGAGACCAAAAAGCGGTACATGCACCACTACAACTTCCCGCCTTACTCGACCGGTGAGACCGGTCGCGTCGGTTCGCCCAAGCGTCGCGAGATCGGTCACGGTGCGCTGGCCGAGCGTGCCCTGATGCCGGTGCTGCCCAGCGTTGAGGAGTTCCCCTACGCGATCCGTCAGGTGTCGGAGGCTTTGAGCTCCAACGGTTCGACATCGATGGGTTCGGTGTGCGCATCGACACTGGCCATGCTGAACGCCGGTGTGCCGCTGAAGGCTCCGGTCGCAGGCATCGCGATGGGGCTCGTGTCCGATGACGTGGAAGTAGCGGCCGAAGGTGGTGCCGGGACCACGTCGGAGCGTCGATTCGTCACGTTGACCGATATCCTCGGCGCCGAGGACGCCTTCGGTGACATGGACTTCAAGTGTGCAGGCACCAAGGATTTCGTCACCGCGCTGCAGCTCGACACCAAGCTCGACGGGATTCCCTCCAAGGTTCTCGCCGGCGCCCTGGCACAGGCCAAGGATGCCCGGATGGCCATTCTGGAGGTGATGGCCGAGGCCATCGATGAGCCCGATGAGATGAGTCCGTTCGCACCCCGCATCACCACGATCAAGGTGCCGCTCGACAAGATCGGTGAGGTGATCGGCCCGAAGGGCAAGATGATCAACTCGATCACCGAGGAGACCGGTGCCTCGATTTCCATTGAGGACGACGGCACCGTGTTCGTCGGGGCCTCCAATGGCGAATCAGCGCAGGCCGCGATTGACAAGATCAACGCGATCGCCAACCCGCAGCTGCCTAAGACCGGGGAACGGTTCCTCGGAACCGTGGTGAAGACCGCCGACTTCGGTGCGTTTGTCTCCTTGCTGCCCGGACGGGATGGCTTGGTGCACATTTCCAAGCTGGGCCGTGGCAAGCGGATCAAAAGGGTGGAGGACGTGGTCAAGGTGGGCGACAAACTCCGCGTGGAGATCGCCGACATCGACAACCGCGGCAAGATTTCGTTGATCCTCGTCGCTGAAGAAGATGCGGCGGACTCACCCGCCGCCGGTGCCGGATCGCCTGTTGCTGTCGATGCAGCGACCGTCAGCAGCTAGGTCGGGGTCGCTGCGTCGGGGAAGGGCCATCGGCGACGCAGCTGATGAGTCGTTAGCCGTGCGCCGCGCGGACCTGCCCGGTGGCCTGCGTGTGGTCACCGAGCACATTCCGCACGTCCACTCGGCGTCGGTGGGGGTGTGGGTCGGTGTGGGGTCTCGCGACGAGGGTCGCAGCGTGGCCGGTGCCGCTCACTTCCTGGAGCACCTGCTGTTCAAAGCGACACCGACAAGGACCGCGGTGCAGATCGCCCAGGCGGTGGATGCCGTCGGCGGTGAGCTGAACGCGTTCACCGCCAGGGAGCACACGTGTTACTACGCCCATGTGCTCGACTCGGATCTGGCACTGGCTGTCGATCTGGTCGCCGATGTCGTGCTGCGCGGCCGGTGTTTCTCTGACGACGTGGAGATCGAGCGCGATGTCGTGCTCGAGGAGATCGCCATGCGTGACGACGACCCGGAGGACACACTGGGGGATGTATTCCTGTCGTCGATGTTCGGCGGACACCCGGTGGGTCGCCCAGTGATCGGCAGTGTGGATTCGATCTCGAGGATGACACGCGCGCAACTGCATTCGTTTCATGTTCGTCGCTATACACCCGATCGCATGATCGTGGCGGTTGCCGGGAACGTCGATCACGACGAGGTTGTCGGGCTGGTGGCTGAGCACTTCGGCCCACGGTTGGTGCGTGGCCGATCCGCGGTGCCACCGCGTGGGGGTGCTGGACGGGTTGCGGGTCGTCCCACGCTGCAGGTGGTCAACCGTGAGGCAGAGCAGACTCATTTGTCATTGGGGGTGCGTACGCCGGGACGGAACTGGGATAATCGTTGGGCGCTGTCGGTGCTCAACACCGCGCTAGGTGGCGGC
>JBMYXJ010000699.1:0-1956 GCA_049608285.1 Mycobacterium sp.
CCGGATCTTTTTGGCGCCGAGGTCATCACGGCTCGCGGGACACTATCGTCACCGGCCGAGACGGCGATGTGTTCGACGAGCTTGCGGTCGGCGTCAGCGTCATCTACGACGAGACCGAGGATTCATGGCCTCGCATCCTGTTGCACATCGGCTCGACCATCGTCGACATCGACGAGGACTAGCGATTCACTTACTGGAGGCGGCTGGTGCGCTCGATGGCTGGCGAGATCGGCGGTGAACCCATCAGTCGCTGATCAAGTGTCAGACATTCTGATCGACGGCCACCCATGCCTCATAGCACGCCTGGCCGACCGTTGAGTTGGGCGTTGCCGGGTGTCTCGCACAGCGTGGTAAAGCCGCCCTGCCTGCCGCCGCCTGCTTCGGTGTTGACGCAACTCGGTAGGAGCGAGGGTTTCTTCGCGTGCGCAGCGTGCGCTGCTGGTGCCTCAGCGAGCGCAGCTGGTGCCGCAGCGATCCCGAACGCGGCGCCACCAGCCACGAGCAGGACGGCAAGCGCGTTGAGCGGAGTCTTCATCTCAATTCCTTCCGGTCTGCGCTCTAACGTACAGATTTCCCCAGAAATACCGAGGAAAGGAGACAGCGCTCACACTTCTGCGGAGCGGCACCGTAGCCGACCGGAGCCAAGGTTGTATTCGGCGTGGGAGCCGATTTCCACTGGTTGGCTCGGCTGTTGAGCTGCGAGGCGCTGACGGGCCGCAGTGGGATCGCAGTAGAACTAGCGGCAGCAGTTGGCGAGATCGGCGGTGAACCCATCAGTCGCTGATCAAGTGTCCGACATTGCTATCGCAGTCGGGGAAGTCCCGCCGACTTCGATGTCGATGCCATCATCACCGCACTCGACGGGGAGCATATCGACGCCCCCACCCTGGTGTCCCAGCGCTGGCGGATCATGCTGTCCAAGAAGCGCACTCACAACACCGCATGCGCACGCCGCACCGAACCACCCGACTCGCCGAAGTAGGACCCAAGGAAGGGAACACGACTGCGAGGACCTTTCCATTTTTCGACCGCCCGCCGGTCCGCCCCCGGGGAAGCAGGGAACACCCTAGACCGTTCGACTTCTCTTGCGAGTAGGAAAGTATTTCGCCCGCCAAGAGTGCGCTCGTTTCCTGACTTCGGCACGAATAGACGCTGCCTTGTAGGTACGATTGAGGCCCATTTCGGGGTCACAAAAGATGAAGGGAAAGCGCAGATGAAGCGTTTGATTGTCGGTGTTATCGCGGCCCTCACTCTCGCAGGGGCACCTATGGCTTCAGCCGACTACCCACAGCAACCCCCACCGCCGCCGGTTCCTCCCGCTCCGCCCATTCCCTGTATTCCAGGGGTGGACGGATGTCCGATCGCTCCGCCACCCGCTCCGCCGATTCCGCCGATTCCGCCGGTTCCAGCGATTCCCAGCGGCTGGTAATCCACACGGCTGATATTGGAGTAATTCACGGCTAGCCAGGCCTGCGGTGGCGCTGTTCGATGCCGCCGCCGAGATCGACCGGATCGGATGGAAGCCCCACCCAAGCGAACAGGTTCGGCGCGTTATTTCGGTAGCGGGCCGTTTCGCAGCGGTGGTGGCCCTGCGAGAGCTGGCGACACCTAGAGCCGCGGCGCCCAGGGAAACGACACTCCCCCCACCACGAGAACAAACCTCCGATGCGAGCACAGTAAGACACTCGGCGTTTAACACCAGCCAGAATCGCACTCACAATGACTAAAGCAACCCCGGTGACCTCAACAGTCGAACATTGCGCCTCACGCATCGTCCCTTGAGGCAGAGAGGCGACCTCTAACAACAACTTCCGTTACAGAGGTTTCAGTTTCACGGCCAGTTTTGCGGGTGCTCCCAGGCTGCGCCCAGCGACCGGGCGAAGCATCGAGTTCAACAACAGGAGAAGAGATGCCCGCAGCGAGGTTCTGTAGAAGGAGGTTTCCGCGCGGACATGC
>JBMYXJ010000700.1:0-1946 GCA_049608285.1 Mycobacterium sp.
TGTCATTCTTGGCGACAATCGCACCGCCCTGGAATTGTTGGAACACCACGCCGCTTTCACGGGTCCCTGCGTTGTGGTCACCGGTCAGCGGCTTGCCGAGCGCCTGCTTCTGACTGTCGGTCGCCGTCGAGTACTTCACAGCGATCGGACCGGTCAGCGTCACCTCGACGTCCCGCTCCCCCATCAGCTTGACCTCGGTGGGTGGCGCCTGGACCTCGGAGGTAGCAATCAACCCGACCTGCGGCGGCATCGACTCCCCGACGCTCCTGCCATTGCTACACCCCACGGTTATCAGCGCGACGGCGACTAGGCCGACGATTGCCGGAAAACGGCACATGTTCATACTCATTGGGCTTCCTCTCGCGCCTCGAGTCACGGCAAAACCTCGCCGGCCCGCAGTCAACTCAACTCAACTCAACGACCAACTTACAGAAAGTCGGAACAGCTGCTCGAACTCGTCTCGCTCGTCAGGTCTACGCCTATTGACGGCGGGCCCCCAGAAGCCGGCGGAACCCCGAAGTCGTGGAAGGATCTGCGTCCGATCTGAGGTCTCGACCACCGTCTCCCGTTTGATCTTGACGCCATTGGTCCTGGCCCATTAGCCGTCCGATTTCACCCCCAAAAGTCCCGTTGAGGGCAGTTCCGAAATCCGTCACTTGAGCCGTCGGCGCCGCGCCAACAGTGGCCATCACAGCGATCGCCGGTGCTGCCAGGGAGCCGGTCGCGTGGTGAGCACGCACGATGTCAGCCTAAAGTCGTGAGTAGGCAGGGCTCTCCGAACGGAAGAATCTCGTTCCCGAGCATGTGAAAATAGTGCGGTGCGGTCCCTTTTCACAGACAGGACGACAGGCAGGATCGATGTCCCGGCCGATCTCGACGCCGTCACAGCACTTGGCGAAGAAGACCACACTGGGATCGACGGTGTCGCCGTCGACCGGATCTGGCAGGCCACCCGCCACTGGTATCAAGCGGGAATGCACCCCGCGATCCAGTTGTGTCTGCGTCACGACGGACGGGTCATCCTCAACCGCGCGATCGGGCACGGATGGGGCAACGCACCGACTGATCCGCCCGATGCCGAGAAGGTGGCGGTCACGACGGAAACGCCGTTCTGCGTCTATTCGGCGGCCAAGGCGATCACCACAACCCTGGTCCACTTACTCGTCGAACGCGGATGCTTCTCACTCGACGATCGCGTCTGCGACTATCTGCCCAGCTATACCAGTCACGGCAAGGATCGCACGACGATCCGGCACGTGATGACCCACAGCGCAGGTGTCCCGTTCGCCCCCAAACGCAGGCCCAACGCCAGCCGGATCGACGACAGCGAGTACGCCCGCGAACAGCTCGGCGAGCTGAAGCCGATTCACCGGCCGGGGTTGATGCACCTCTACCATGCGGCCACGTGGGGCATCCTTATCCGCGAGATCGTCTCAGCAGCCACCGGAAATAGCATCCGGGACATCCTGGCCGCCGAGATTCTCGATCCGCTTGGATTCCGTTGGACGAATTACGGCGTTGCAGCGCAAGATATTTCACTGGTGGCGCCCAGCCACGCCACCGGTGCGCCGTTGCCTGCTCCGATCGCGGCAGCCTTCCGTAAAGCGATCGGCGGAACCTTGCACGAAATCATTCCCTTTACCAACGATCCGATATTCCTCACCGGCGTGATGCCGTCCTCAAACACGGTGTCCACCGCCAATGAACTTTCCCGATTCGCCGAACTCCTGCGCCGTGGTGGAGAACTCGACGGTGTGCGCCTCTTGGAACCGGAAACCCTGAACGGCGCGGTGACCGAATGCCGGCGCTTGCGGCCGGATGTGGCGAATGGGCTGATGCCAGCTCGCTGGGGTACCGGATTCCAGCTGGGGACGAAGCGGTTCGGACCGTTCGGGCGTAATGCGCCGGCCGCATTCGGACATCTCGGATTGGTCAACGTCGCGGTC
>JBMYXJ010000701.1:0-1938 GCA_049608285.1 Mycobacterium sp.
TGCCGCGCTGTCCGCTCCCCTTGTCTGCCGGCCGATCGGCTCGGCATGCCAGAATCGCGGGTGTGCGTATCGGGATGACTTTGCCGGTGATGGAGCCCAGCCTCGATGCCGCCACATTGAAAGAGTGGGCGCTCCTCGTCGACAAGGGCCCGTTCTCATCGTTGTGCTGGGGCGAGCGCATGGCCTTCGACAACCCCGAGAGTCTGACTCTGCTGGGCGCGCTGGCCGCATGGACTGACCGGGTGCAGTTGGTGACCACGGTGCTGATTCCGCAACTGCACGACCCGGTGATGCTGGCCAAGGCGCTAGCCACCGGTGATGTGCTCAGTATTGGCCGGCTCACTGTCGGGCTGGGAGTGGGGGGCCGGCACGAGGACTACCGCGCCGCGGGCGCCAACCCGGCGACCCAGACGATGCGCGATATGGCCGACCGGGCGGCAGTGATGAAACGGGTGTGGTCAGGCGAGAAGGTGACTGACTCGACGCTGCCCGTCGGCCCACCGCCGCTTCAGGCCGGCGGCCCCAAGTTACTGGTGGGCACCATGGGGCCCAAGACGATGCGCCATGCGGCCGGCTGGGCCGACGGGCTCGCGGGCACCACACTCGACCTGGATCTCGACAAGCAGAACGAGCTGTTCGACGTGGCACGCGATGCGTGGCGGCAGGCGGGTAAAACGGCACCCCACCTGGCTACGTCGTTCTGGTTTGCGATTGGAGATGGCGACCAACCACGTGCACAGGTACATCGACACCTGCGGCGCTACCTGAATTGGCTGCCCGCCGAGCTGGTTGATGCGATGGCGCCGAGCACCGGTTGGGCGGGCACTGATGAGGAGTTGCGCGAGGTGTTGCAGGGCTTTTCCGACATCGGGACCGACGAGGTGCACCTGATTCCGACGAGCTCGGAGATCGACCAGGTGCGTCGCGTCGTGGACATCGCGCAGGAGTTCGAGTAGCGATCACAGGGTCAGACGGTGACAACCTCGTAGTCATCGAGCTGTTCGACCAACACATGCAGTTGGTCCTGCGACGAGCCCAGCGTGTGCTCGATCGCGGTGAGGCGTGCCGCGTAATGACCCACTGGGTATTCGGCCGTCACCCCGATACCGCCATGCATCTGGATAGCTTCTTGGCTGATATGGCGCCCCGAGCGGCCGACCTGCAACTTGGCGCGCGCCGCGATCATCGGGTCGAGGTTGCCATCTGCGATCGACATTGCCGCGTAGAGCGCCATGCTTCGGGCCAATTCGAGTGAGACATACATGTCGGCAGCCCGCTGGGTGAGCGTCTGGAACTTGCTTAAGGTGACGCCGAACTGCTTTCGCGCGGTGAGGTATTCCGTCGTCAGCCGCAGCGACTCCTCCATTGCGCCCAAGGCCTCGGCGCACAGCGCCGAGGAGATCCGCACCTGGTTGTGACCGATGGCGGCCGACGAGTCAATCGCCTCGCCCAACGGTTCGGCGGTGACTTCGTCGAAGTCGATCTGGGCACCACGCTGACCGTCGAAGGTTCGGTATGGCTGCCGGCGCACCGCCGCGGCGTCGACGAGAAACAACCCCGTGCCACCGTCGGGCAAGACTGCGCTGACCACCAGGGTGTCAGCGCAATCGCCGGCCAGGACAGGATTCTTCTTCCCGTTCAATATCCATGAATCACCTTTGTGTGCAGCGCTTGTCGCCACCGTGGTACTCGGCAGTCGCATCCCCGGTTCTGAATGGGCAAAGGCCAGGAGCCGCTCACCAGCTGCAACTTCATCGAGCAGGGTGCGCTGCTCGGGGTTTCCCAACTCGGCGATCAGCACACCCGGACCCAACGCTGCGTGCACGACCGGCTCGGGTGTCAGGCGGCGGCCGATCTCGGTCAGCGCCACCTGAATCTCGATCTGGCCGCCGGCATCCTCGTCGAACCCCAGCCCGAGGATGCCGATCTCGGCCAGCT
>JBMYXJ010000702.1:0-1937 GCA_049608285.1 Mycobacterium sp.
CCTCGCCGCGAAGTCGACGCCCTCGGGCATCACGAGGTCAGCGGTGGTGAACGCGAACGCATCGCGGTGGTAGGCCAGCGACACCTCATAGCCGGTGCTCGCCGTCGGCGAACCCACCGAAGCGACCGCGGCATTGTCGGCCGGCAGGGCAGAAACGTTCTGCTTCGCGCCGGTCGAGATGATCGCGGGGCTGACGGTGACCGTGGTGGTGGTCGCGGCCGTGACGACGAAGTTCTTGAGGTGCGACATGGTCGCCTTCGTCTCCGGGTGCACCGCGAACACAGCGGCGAAGGTGATGACCGTTCCCACCGGCAGCGCGGCGGTGAAGCCGTCGACCGTGACCTGCGTGTCACCGCTCGCCACGTCGGCCTGATTGACCGCACCGGCCACGTCGGCGCCGGCAGTGTAGGTCCAGGAGCGCTCGTTCTCGTACCAGTCGAAGCCGGACGAGCGGCCCATCAGGCCCTCCCGGTACTGCTTGCTGATCTGGGTCGAGTCGTGAAACAGGCCGTTCAGCGCGTTCACGATCACCGCCGAGGCGTTCGACGGAAGCTGGAGGCAACGCTGGTTGTCCTTCGGTGCCAGCTCCTGGTTCATGCGCGCACGCGCTTGGAGGTAGGGCAGCAGGGTCGTCGGCGTGGTGCCGGCGGTGCCGACCTGATTGTGCACCGCCTGGGTCACGGTCTGGAGGTAGTCGTTTTCGATGTCCGAGGCGAGCACCGACATGGCCGGCTTCAGGATCCGCTCGCTGAAGTCGTCCAGGTCCAGCGTCAGCTCGGTGCTGGAAAACTCCATGTCGACGCCCTTCTGCGTCGAGGTCACGAGGTCGACCGACTCCTCGGCGGTGTCCTGCGTGCTCATCGCCGCACCGGTGCGGACGGTGTAGCGGTTGGGCAGCCGGATCTTCAGCGTATCGCCACGCTTCGCGCCGTCAGAGCGATAGCTGTTGTCGTAGTCGATTTTCGTGGTGTTGGTGAACGAGAGTTGCTCGTGAAGGATCCGCAGAGCCTCCCGAGTCACCTTCGTCGCGGTGAGCATGGTATTCGATGCCATGACCGATTCTCCTGGTCATGGCCCGGCCGGCTAGTTGTACACCTGTTTCCTGCGCCGCTTCAGCCACTCGTTCATCGGCAGGTCATCGCGCAGATCGTTGGTGGTCTGCGCTGCCGTGCGACCGGCTTCCGCTGGCGCCGGAGCAGTGCTTCGCTGCTGCGTCCGGGCCTGCTGTTGCGGTGCTCCGAGGCCGGCCCCGATACGGCCGATGGCGAGCAGTGCCTGTGCAGGCGGCAGGTGATACAGGGAGGTCGCCTCCGCTGGGTTCTTGCCCAGGTGGTAGAGGATGTCTGCCCCGTTCTCCGAGAGCTTGATGGCGTCGGCCATCGCCGGAGAGATGTCGAGATTCGGATCCATGGCGACGGCCTCGAAGTCCGGGTATGTCTCTACCGCGGCCGCCGTCCTCGTGTGCCATTCCGCCTCGACCTTGTCGATCTGCGCCTGCGTCTCGCGTTCCTGCTCGCGCTGCTCCCGTTCGGTCTCGGCCTGCCGCATCTCCTCACGGACGGTGTGGCGGGCCTCAGCCTTCAGGTAGTCCTCGTAGCTGTCGTAGTCGTCCGGTTTCGGAGCCTGTTCCGTCTGCTCTGGCGCCGGCTGGGGCGCCTGCTGCGCGGCCAGTTGAGCGTTTCGCTCCTCGGCTTCGCGCAATCGCTTGGTCAGCTCTCCGATGCGCCGCTGCACGCCGTTGGGCTTGCGTGGCGGCGAGTCTTCCCCGCTTTCGGACGCGACGGCGGGTGCGTCGCCCTCGGAGGTGGCCGGGGCCTCCGTGTGTTGCTCGGCCGGTTCAGGGCTATCAGGAGCGCCCTGGGGCTCGACGATCTGCTCGTTCTCGGACATGCGCAGGTTTCCCCTACGAATTGAACCCCGCGAGAGCCGCACGGGTA
>JBMYXJ010000703.1:0-1932 GCA_049608285.1 Mycobacterium sp.
CTGGCGGGAGTCGCGATGCCGGACGTTGGGTTCGGCAGGAAGTCTACGAAGTTCTCGCCGTCAACGTCCTTGCCGTCGAGGCTCGTCGCCTCGTTGGTGCCCGTCCCGTTCGCCGACAGATCCACCCCGTCGGGCACGAAGATGTCGCCCGCGGCGTCGCGCTCGAAGCCGTCGTGCGCAAACGCGGCCGTCGTGCCCGCGAGCACGACGGCCAGGACTGCCAGCCGCAGCCGCACTTAGCTGCCCGTTTCGGTCCAGGACACGACGTAGAGCACGCCGGCATTCGTGTTGCCGCTCGCCACGATCTCGCCCACGCAGCACTGTCCGGCCGTCCAGGTGACGCCGTCCGTGTCGGCGGCGGTCGGGGTGTCGGAGCTTGTCGAGGCGACGGTCACGCAGGCATCCCCGGACTGGCAGTCGGTGGCGATCGAGGTCGTGCAGGAACCGCACGCGATCTCCACCGTGTTGTTCGTGCCCCCGATGTCCTTGTTGGCCCGCGCCGAAACGTTGTCGATCGTCGTGCCCTGCTGGGTCGATGTCTTGCAGTCCGACTCGGTCGCGCAGAGCATGCCGGACGCAATCGAGAAGAAAATCGTATCCGTGTCGGCCAGATCCATGTCGGTGGTCTGCACGTACTTCGGAACCGTCACCGAGCCCGACGTGTCGAGGTCGGTGGTGGTCCCGTTCTCGCACTTCTTGAACTTGGTTTCGGAGAGGTCGGCGTAGATACCATAGTCTCCGGCCCCACAGGTCTGCGCCGTGTCGCTCTCGGTGAACGACAGCATTAGGTCGTCCAGCACCAGCTGGCCCGTCATCGTGCCACCAGCCACGGAAAGCCTTGCGTCGATCTGGCCCTGGATGTCCGCCGTGGCGCCGTCGAGCCTCTGATATTCGGCGTCGCTCACCGAGCCGTCCGCGATGTTGGCGGCGTCGATCGCGCTCGGGAGGTCGCCGGCCGGGATCACCCCGACCGTCATGGCCCCGCCCGAACTCTCCTGCTTCACGTACTGCCCGGCCCCACCCGTGGCCGACAGGTCAGCCTCGGTGCCGCCATGCTCCAGCGGAACCTGCTGACCCGTCGCAAAGTCCAGGATGCCGCCGCTGCACGAGAACACCGTGTCGCACGAACTGAAGTGCGCGTACGCCGGCCGGGCCCACAGGTGCACGGTCCCGACCACCGCCAGCGCCACCCAAAGCGCGACCGCCGAACTGCCCGGGTATTCGCGACCCATCCGCCGCACCCAATCTCTGATTCTCTGCATCGCCCGTCTCCTACGCGTAGCTGAACTTTGGGACGCAGATATGGTTGACCGCTGCGGCCCCGGAGCTCGTCACGAGCTCGACCGTGAGCTTGTCCAGGTTCGCGAGTGCCAGCACCGGATCCGGCACCACCCGAACCTCCTGCTGCGTCGCCCCTGACAACGTGCCTGTCACCGCTGTGTCCGCCCCGGTGGTCGACCCCGCCGGGATCTTCCGCACCGTATACGTGAAAGTCTCGCCCGCCCCCGCGGGCCCATCGGCGAAGATGAACAGATCGACCAGCGACGACACCCCCACCGGCAGCGCGATCAGCAACTCGGTCTGTGAGTCGAATCGCCCGAGGTAGGTCGTGAGGTTGGCCGGTACTGGTGCGCCGCTCTGGAATAGAATCACGAGGGGGTCGCCCCCCGGGGTGACGACCGCGGCCGGGAACAGCTGCGCCCCCGCCACCACCCCGCGCGGCGTCCGCCCGATGGCCGTATCGCCCCTGGAGAGCAGCGCCAGCGGTGCTCCGCCGAGCGACGGGAGGCCCCGACCGACCGCGCCCCGCGCCTGCGCGCCTGCCGCCCGCGCGACATGTGGCTCCCTTTCGTTACGCTTTGTGGAGGCAGAGTCTTTCAAACCCAAGATTTCGGCGCGAAAAAGGGCTCGGATACAATGCTGCGATTGAAG
>JBMYXJ010000704.1:0-1930 GCA_049608285.1 Mycobacterium sp.
AGGGACATGGTGCTGGTGTGACTTACGAGAGACATGTAAGGGAAGGGGCGATGTATGGCTGCGATCACTGCGGTTGTGCTCTCCGGTAAGGGAGGGACAGCGAAAACGTTGTGGCAGATGCTGATGGCGGGGGAGGCGTCGCGGGCGGGGATATCCACGTTGCTTGTCGATGTGGATCCGGAGCGTAATCTTTCGAACCGTTTTGGGGTGGCTCAGCATTCGACGGGCCTGGGTTCGGTCCTGGAGGACGCTGGAGTGAGCGCCGGGGAGGGGGATGCCGAGAAGGGGGCCAAGCGTCTCAACGAGGAGGTCGTGGGCACCCGGTGGCCGGGGGTGGAGCTGTTGCCGGCCGGGGCGTCGTTGACTGGAGTTGGTCAGATTGCTATCGCCGACACTTGGTTGTTGCGCGACATCTTCACTGCAGCTGGGGTGTTCGATCGCTATGAGCTTATTTTGCTTGACACCGGCGGTCGTACGGGGTCGTTGGTGACGCTAGGGATGTATGCCGCTGACTGTTCGTATGCGCCGATCGCGCCGACCACTGACGCGGTGCGTAAGGCGATCGAGGCGCGCACACGAGTCGAGCGTATTCAACGCGCCCATCCACTCAAGTGGTGCGGCGTAGTGCTTTCCGGGTTCGACGGACGGGTCAGTATTGAGCAGGCGATCCGGGAAAAGGTCTACGAGCAGTTCGGCGAACAGGTGCGTGCCGAAGTACCCCGCCGCGCAGTCGTCAACGAAGCCTTCCAACTCGGTGAGCGGCTCGGCGACCGCACCGATGTCACCGCGACAAACCTCGCAGGAATATTTCGAGGTTTCCTTGAACGCGACCTTATGGGCCGCGTTGTTGATGGTCTCGCCACGACAGGAGCGATCCGATGAGCGCCAAAGCCGACCAGCTACGCAACCGGCTTTCAATCAATCCTGACGACCCAGCGCCAACAGGGCTGCCACAGCCGCAATCTGCACCCGGGGAAAGCGCGCCACAGGAACTAACCGCAGCTCGTCCCGCAACGAAAGCGGCGGCGAAGGCAAAGTCGCAAGGCCGCCGGGCCGGGCCAAGTGAGGGCGTCCCAGATGCACTTGACGACCCCGACATTCACGCTGGCCGCAAGAGCTACCGGAGCTTCTACATCGATGACGAAGCGTTCGCCCGGTTCCGCGCCGCGATTCACTGGTGCTCACGGCGCCCCGACGCCGTTGACGAAGTGCCGGAAAACATGTCCGCAGCCGTCGAATCCTGGATGCTCAGCACCGCCCAAGATCTCGAACGCCGCTACAACGACACGGAGGTGTTCAGGATGCCGCCCAAATCGCCCCGTAGACCCCGCACCAAGAAGCACCCAACGTAAGAAACATATCTCTTATAAGAGAGGTGTTCCTCGTATTTCGGGTTCGTCAGGCTTGCCCGCCGATGCTTCCTCGCCGGGGCGCCGCGCCCGTGTCGTATCCAGCGCGGCGGTCATGTCTTCGCCTTCATCGAAGCGTTCGTCAAACTCATTAGCCTTCATGGCCGATCACCGTCCAGAAACAGTTAGACCCCCTTATCCACGAGTGGGGGGGTCTGCACCAGCAACAATACATCGGCCAGGGGCGCGCGGAGCGCTGGCCGCCCACGTGGAAGTCCCGATAACGAAGGTTTTCGGGACACGCTGCGCAGCACATGGCCACCTGTGGGTTTGATGTCCCGTTAACCTGTCCCGATTTGTCGGTGGGGGAGGGTAGGACTTCAGGCATGGGTGAGCTGCTGGGGTACGCGCGGGTGTCGACAAGCGATCAGAATTCGGACAGTCAGGCCGACGCCTTGGCTATAGCGGGTTGCTCCCGGGTGTGGACCGATGTGGCTTCGGGTGTGCACGCCCATCGCCCGGCCCTCGACGAGCTCGTTGCGGCAGCCGGTGCGGGAGACACGGTGGTGGTGTGTCGGCTG
>JBMYXJ010000705.1:0-1927 GCA_049608285.1 Mycobacterium sp.
TGTCGTGGCTTACGACTTCCTCCTGGCTTACCCCTTAGCGATACGGCGCACACCCTGATACTGCAACTCGGCCATCACCAGCGTGTACACACCAGTGCCGAGGACCAGCGCCACGCCCGCTGTAGTCAGCGGCCACACACCGGCGAGGACCACGACCACGGTGGCGACAGTGAACAGCACGTTGCCGATCGCCAGTAGCAGTCCCGGCGTTCGGACTGCCGGCCGCGCCGCAAGGGCCAGAACACCAACGGCGAAGAAGACGAACGACACGCCGATCGTGTACTCGACTCCGGCGCTGGTGCCCGAAAGCTCGGCGACTTGACGGGCGAAGATCAGCGTGGCGATTCCGGCCAACCCGCTGAGAAGAGCATCGACGCGCATACCGAATCGCAGCAGCGAATCCGTCGATGCGTTGAGTCGAGTGGAGATCGTGGTGGTCATGGCGGTCATGGTGATTCCTCTCTGATGTTCGGACTTGTCATGAATGACCGGTGCCGGGGTCGACACCGATACCTCGGCATGCAAGCAAGTGCTCCTCGCATGCCCGGGCCGACCCCGGACCAGTCATGTGGAGGTCACGCCCGATGGCGGACCTCGTGGTACTGCAGACCGGCAATACTGAAGGCTCTGTCCGCTCCCTGAGCGACTGGGCCGGTGGTGTTGGCGGTCATGTCACCTACGGTCCGCAGATCGCACTGCCATTTCGACACCAAACCCTGCCAACTACTGCCAAGCGCAGGTCAGCGGGCTACAACGAGGTTGCTGCGCAGGTCCGTGGCGATGACGCGGGCTGCCGCGTTCTGCCAGTTGTGCAGCGACCGTTGTGGCACCTCGGTGACCAGCCACTGCCAGGCTTGACGCGCGACGGGATCCAGTCCAGCTGCCGTCGCGTTCTGTGCGTAGGCGCGGACACCGGCGACATAGGGGAGTACAGCGAGTTGTAGTGGCGCCACTGCTCGGAGGTGCCGAAGTTACCGTCGTCGCGCGGCTTGAGGCCGGCGATCCGGTCGGCCAGCAGCGCGCGCAACTCGTTGGCCCGTTCCAGTGGCTGGTCCGGTGCACCCCGACTCGTCAGGCGCTCGTCGATGTCCGGTAAGGCGGTCAAGGGACTGGCGACGAGCTTGGACAAATCGCCGTAGTGCCCGAGCGCGCGTCGGGTGACACGGACGAAGGTCTCCTCGTCCATCCCATCCAACGGATTACTCGACCGAAGCGGCAATGCCGCCTCGGTGCTGCGCAGTGCGGCGCGGTCGGCGCTCAAACCGGACGAACGGGAGAAGGCCAAACGGTCGAGCAGACCAGCCAGCGGGTCTGCCAGCACGTTGATGGCGATGGCGATCGCAAGGCTAGTGAACAGCAGGACGGCCATCGTCGAGTTCTGCCCCGCAACGGCCAGACCGATGAGCAGTTGACCGCCGAATAGGACGGCCACCGCCACCGTCGCGGCAAACGAGCGCATCATGTCGTTGCGCAACGCCTGACCTTCGTCGAATGCATCTCCTATGGCGACCGCGACGCCGAGCAGCGCAACATCAAATCCGGTGGCCGCCAGGGCCAGCCCGCTAGGCACGAGCCCGAGCGGGATGATCAGGATCGCGTTGCCTAGCGCGAAGAACAATGTGGCCACGACAATGAAGCCGACCACGGGCCCCGGTTGTGAGCGCCGCATCACGGTATAGATCATGGCGCCCAGTGCCGGGACCGACCCTGCGGCGAACATCACCCAGTGCCCCGCCCGTAGTGGGCCCCCCACGTCGCCCGCCATTTTCGCGCCTGCGAACGCGAGCGCCCCCACGCACGCCACCAACGTAAATTCGCCCGCGCGGCCGCGCCAGGTGTCGTGGCGCCTTGACAATTCCAGCAGGACCGCGAACCACGCGA
Organism: Mycobacterium sp.; assembly: GCA_049608285.1. Lineage (GTDB taxonomy): Bacteria > Actinomycetota > Actinomycetes > Mycobacteriales > Mycobacteriaceae > Mycobacterium. The sequence continues at coordinate 1,882 of JBMYXJ010000705.1, forward strand.
TGCCGGGTATCGCGACGAGGTAGATCTCGATCCGGCTCAACAGCTC
>JBMYXJ010000706.1:0-1922 GCA_049608285.1 Mycobacterium sp.
ACAGTGGCACTCGCGAACCCGTGGTCGCCGTTACGGTGGTTTTCACCGTGAGAGTGCGCTCGAGAAGTGTGATGTCCAGCGTCAGCAGGTGCGGGAACGGGAAGGTAGCGAGCAGACCCGGCCGGGCTGCGAAGTCCAGTTCGGCCGTCAGTTGTGACTCCAGCAGTGTGGTGACATTCCAGTCCTGGTAGGCGGCCAATGTTCCGTGGATGGGCACGCCGTGTTGATCGGTTCGCACGCCGCCGGTGCCGGGCGTCAACGTGATGACCGCTCCGTCGACGCCGTAGCCGTTGCTGCTCAGCCGGTTCGCCCAGGGATAAAGGATCGGGATGCCCATGGTCTTGTGGTTTGACACGTAGGCCTGCAGTCCTCGGCGCTGGCCGAGCAGCTCCACGCCGTCATCCGAGAGCGACGTGGCGACCATGCCGGCGACGGGGACGTAGGTGGCAGTCAGCCCGGACGACGGATCGCGCAGCTTCACGGCTTCAAAATCGTCCATGGCTATCGATCCTGCCACGTGGCTTCAGCTGGCCAGCGGATCGTGCTGAATTCGTTCAACTGGTGCGCCTTTGGCGATAAGTGCTTCTTTGACGGCCAGCACCATCGCTGGTTTACCGCACAGCAGGATCTGGCGGTCACCCCAGCTGCCGTAACGCGTGACGACGTCGGCCAACATGCCCGTCTGACGGACGTGTAGGCCCCGTGGCGGCGTGATGTCGGGGTATTCGGCGGCCCATGATGGATCTGCCTTGTGCTCTGAGACCGGCGTCACCGACAGCCACGGATTGGTCGACGCGACCTCCCAGAGCGTGCGTAGGTCATACAACTCGCTCGGATACCGTGCCCCGAAGAACAGATGCACGCGGGGGTTCTGCCCGAACCTGGCCAGGTCCATGATCAGCGCCCGCAGTGGAGCCAGCCCGGTCGAGCCCGCGACCATCAGCACGTCACCACCGTCGCGGTCGATGTGCATTGCGCCGTGCGGATTGGACAGCCGCCATCGATCCCCCGGGCGTGCTTCCCCGACGATCGCAGTGCTGACCATGCCCCCGGAGACGGAGCGGACGTGGAACTCGACGTATCCGTGTGGTTCGGCCGGGATCGCTGGGCTCAGGTAGCGCCACCGCCGGGGCCACTGCGGTACCTGGACGGGGACATACTGCCCGGGGAGGTAGGTCAGCGCGTGGTCCATCTTGAGACGGATTATCGAGACCTCGCGGGTGGGTCGTCGATGTTCGAGCACGCTGCCGTCGCAGAACGGGGGGCTGGTCTCGGCGGTTGCCGCCCCGCTCATCACCCCGACTGCCAGCTCTATGACGTCGTGGACTGCCTCGCGGAGTCGGTGGTCCCAACTTTGCGCGAGGTGCGTTTTCAGCGTGCTGAGCAGGGCGTCCTGCAGCGTGGCGTAATGCTCTGGGGTGACACCGTACTTGCGATGGTCGCGGCCCAGTTGGGCGAGAAAGGCCACGGGCTCCTGCGAGCGCTGGGCGATGAGTTCGTCGCACAGCCAGCACAAGGCGTGGCCAAAGACGTTGCGTTGCTTGGCCATGTCTGGCGGAAACAGGTCCCTTGCCGAGGGGTCGGCGCCGAACCATCGGAGGTAGAACTCTCCCACCAGAGGCTCGGAACCGCGCTGGGGGTCGAGGGCATCGCGGAGGATGCGTATCGATTCCTGGTCTTCGAGCCCCACGCCCAATGATCCTAAGTCACCTCGGCGTGAATCTTCGGCCGTTGCAGTGCCGGGACGGAGTTGCAGTGCCGGGACGAAGAGAAGCCCGAGCGCCCGTTAGAGACCGTGGATTCCCTTGTACAACACCAGAAGACCGATGACGACCAGTATCCCGGCGACCAGGATGGAATGCCGGCGCTCCATCCAGTCCCTGAGTCGGGTCAGGGCGGGTTCGAGGCGGTCACCTGACAAC
>JBMYXJ010000707.1:0-1917 GCA_049608285.1 Mycobacterium sp.
GCGGCGGCAGCTGCCGGGCTGCCCTCGACGGTGCCGATTGCGGTCACGCTGGCCAACCGAGTCATCGCGTGTTCAGCGGCAGCCCGTGCAGCGGGTGTGCGTCGGGGGCTGCGCCGCCGCGAGTCGCAGGCCAGATGCCCAGAATTACATGTTCTTACAGCCGATCCCGACCGCGATGCCCGCCATTTTGAGCATGTCACAGCTGCGGTGGACGACCTGGTACCCCATGCGGAGGTGTTGCGCCCCGGGCTACTGGTGCTATCGGTCCGCGGCGCGTCCCGGTACTTTGGATCTGAGCAGGCTGCTGCTGAACGGTTGGTCGATGTGGTGGCTGCAGCCGGCGCCGAATGTCAGGTCGGCATCGCCGATCAATTACCCACGGCTGTCTTCGCCGCTCGGGAGGGCAGGATCATCGCCCCGGGCAAGGATGCACTGTTCCTTTCAGAGATGTCGATCCGGCAACTGGCAACTGAACCGAGCCTCGCTCTGGACAGTCATGAAGGGCTGACAGATCTCCTGTGGCGCATGGGAATCAGACGAATCGGGCAGTTCGCTGAACTATCCCGAACTGACGTGGCCTCCCGATTCGGCGCTGATGGGATCGCCGCGCACCGCCTTGCTCGCGGTGAGCCCACCCGGCCCCCGTCGGGGAGGGAGCCCGAACGAGAACTCGAGGCGGTGATGAACTGTGATCCGCCGATCGACCGAGTGGACGCAGCAGCCTTTGCCGGGCGCACGCTTGCCAGCGTGCTGCACTGCAACCTGGAGGCCGCGGGAGTGGGATGCACCAGACTGGCTATCCACGCCATAGCTACCAACGGGCAAGAACTGGAACGTGTTTGGCGATGTGCCGAGCCGCTGACCGAGGACGCTACCGCAGACCGTGTGCGCTGGCAGCTAGACGGTTGGCTGAATCGGAGAAACGAGGTTCGGCGGGCAGGAGCGGTGGGCCCACGCCCGGAGGGCAGGGGACGACCGGGGGATGGCGGAGGGCGACCCGGCGCACCGGTCGCCGTGCTGCGACTGCGCCCGGTGGAGGTGGTGTCGGCTGAAGCCCTACAACTGCCGTTGTGGGGTGGCGTCGGTGAGGAGGACAGACTGCGAGCGCGACGAGCACTGGTGCGGGTGCAAGGACTTCTGGGCCCCGAGGCTGTCAAGGTCCCGGTGCTCAGCGGAGGGCGGGGTCCTGCCGAACGCATCACCCTCACCGCGCTGGGGGATGAACTTGTTCCACAAGCAAATCCAGGCCAGCCTTGGCCGGGGCGGCTCCCGGAGCCGTCGCCGACCGTACTGCTCGATGATCCGGTCGAACTGTTTGACGCTGAGGGCAACCCGGTGCGGGTCACCGCACGAGGGCTGTTCTCCGCAGACCCTTTCCGGCTGGCCGCCCCCGGCCGCAAAGGCCAGTTGTCGTGGTGGGCCGGCCCCTGGGCTGTCGACGAACGCTGGTGGGAGGATGCAAGAAGCGGGCGTACGGCTCGAGCACAGGTGCTGCTTGGCGGTGTCCAGGCTGGGGATTCCGTACAGGCCTTGTTGCTGTGCTACCGGCAGCGGCGGTGGTACCTCGAAGGTGTTTACGACTGATCGAGCTGCTTGGCGAATGCGCCCACACGGGTGATAAACCGGTCGAAGAATGCGGCCGGGTTGACGTCTACACCGATGAGTGCATTGGGTTCCCGCCCCCATCGTCGGCTCCAGTCGGCAATAGTCATGCCGCGCGTCAGCGTGCCGGTCAACTCCACATCGACGGCCGCGGCGCGGCAGCGCACCAGATCGGTGTCCAGGGCAACCGCGGCGGCCAGCGGATCGTGCAGATGGGCCAGGTAGCCTTCACCCTGGTCGTGATGAAATTCGAAATAGAACCGCATGGCGTCCTCGAGCACCCGGATCAGCGGATTGGAGGCAGCCGATCTGGTG
>JBMYXJ010000708.1:0-1916 GCA_049608285.1 Mycobacterium sp.
CAATGGTTCTCATCGCCACCGGTACCGGCATATCCCCCTTCCGCGGCTTCCTTCAAGAACGCGCCGCGCAAAAGACCGCAGGGGCGCTCGGACCCGTGTTGCTGTTCTACGGTTGCAGGCTCCCAGAATCCGACTTCATCTACGAGGATGAGATCCAAGGCTTCGTTGATGACGGCGTCGTTGAGGTCATCACCGCCTACTCCGGTGTCCGCGACGGAACACGGGCCTGGGTACAAGACAAGATCGTTGAACACAGCCAACGCGTCCTCGACCTCCTGGGCGAAGGCGGCAACGTCTACGTTTGCGGCGGCGCGCAAACCGTCGCCCCGGCACTGCGCGCAACCTTCGCCCAGATCTACCAGCAAGCCACCGGCTGCTCCGCTGCAGAGGGGGCGGCCTGGCTGGAGCAGCAACGCACCTCCAACCACTACCTCGAAGACGTCTGGGCGGCCCACTAGGCCTCATCTAAGCCTCACCTAAGCCTCCAATTTCCTCAACAATCCAGGCTAAGTTGAGTGCTCCGCCCATTTCGGAGTCGTATACATGACTGTGGACCACCCGCTTCCCGCGACCTCGCCGGACCGTCCGAGCGTCAAGGAGCACAAGGGCTTACTGGTTGGCGCTGCAGCAATGATGACCAGTGGAGTGCTGACGACATTCCTCTCACCCCTGCTCGCAGTGTCGTTTGCCAGAGAATTCGACTTCGGGATCGCACACGCCGGCCTGCTGGTGTCCGGCGGGCTGGGCAGCGTCGCACTTTCGGCTTTCGCCGTTCTGCCTTTCTTGCCGCGCTTGGACCGAAGGGCGGTCGGTATCGGCGGAGCGCTCGTGGCCGCCGCCGGTCTTGCCGTGACCGGTTTCGCATCGACATTCGGTGTAGTCCTGGCACTGCAGATCACCATAGGGCTGGGCGCTGGACTGTGCTACGCGTGCGCCAATTCGGCACTGGCCTTCGCACGCCGTCCCGAGCGCGCATTCAGCATTGTGACCATTACCTGGATGCTCGCCGGCGCCGCCATGCTGGCATTGGGTCCGACGCTGCACACGATGTGGCCGAAGGTTGGCATCTGTCTCGGGCTGGCCGTAGCCGAACTGGTGTGCGTCATCTTCATGACGCGACTGTGCGATGTGCGGACTCTGGCCAAGGTCGAACCGGACGCGGCTCTGCTCGAGCCCAGCCGCCGCAGTGATTCGATCGATGACGCGCAACCGACGACAACGACGGGTTCATTACGCGTCGGGGGCCCGGCAATGATGTTGGTCGTCGCGGCCTGGCTTATTCAAGGTGGCAACTTGATGGTCTGGACGTTCGCCGAGTCGATCGGGGAGCATGCTGCGCTCTCTGCGCAGTCCACCGCAAACTTTTTGGGGCTCTCCCAGCTGATGGGATTGGTCGGCGCGGGAGTCACTCTGGCGTTCGGCGCAAAGATCAACAAGATGTTCCTCGTCGTCCCGGCTGTACTGACGCTGGCAATCGGGAATCTGTTTGTCGGTACCGCCACCAACCCGCCGCAGTTCATTGTCGGATTTCTTGCTGTCAGCGTTGCCTACTTCTGCCTCATTCCTTTACTGCTGGCCCTGGCAGCCGAACTCGACACGCATTCGGGCCAACTGGTTGTTCTGGTTGGCGCGGGAGCGTTGGTGGCTGGCGGCATCGCCCCGGCTATCGGCGGTTGGATAGCCGGAACGGCCGAACACTGGCCCCGGTTGGGCGTGACCGCCCTGGCCGCGGTGTTGTTGGCACTTCCCCTGATGGTCGCTCCAGTCCGCGTCGCACGACGACGAATGGCCATGGCCGGCATGGTCTCCCAGGATTGATAAACCGCGGGCTCAGCCCGGCCGTCCGCCCTGAACATGACATAAGCACTGATCAGCGCATCGATCCAGAGAAACCTTGCGCTTGCGTGATCTGCGGT
>JBMYXJ010000709.1:0-1915 GCA_049608285.1 Mycobacterium sp.
GGCCGCCACGGCGGTAACCGTCGCGGGACTGGACCTGGGCGTGAAGACGTGGGTCGGCCGCGCGCTGAACGACGGCAGCTCAACAGATCTCGGGCTGTTACACCTGCGGCTGGCCTTCAACCCCGGTGTGGCATTCAGTCTCGGCGACACCCTGCCCCCACTGGTCCTGCTCGGCGTCACGGGCATGATCGTGGTCGCACTGGCGGTGTTCGCCTTCGGCTTCACCCGCAACGCCGCGCTGCCCTTCGTGCTGGCACTGGCCGCTCTACTGGCTGGCGCGTTGGCCAACGTGATCGACCGCGCCGCTGATGGGCTGGTCACCGACTACCTGCACACGGGTTGGTTCCCCACCTTCAACCTCGCTGACGTCTTCGTCGTCACCGGCGCAGCCGCGCTCGTTGTGGCCAGTTGGCGCGCAAATGACACCGCGGACACGGGGGCAGGCGCATGATCCTGTTGTCAGTGCTGCCCGCAATTGGCCTGTTCATCGTCACCAACATCGACGACATCATCGTGCTCTCGCTGTTCTTCGCCCGCGGCGCGGGACAACGCGGGACAACGGCCCGGATCACCGCAGGCCAGTACCTGGGATTTGCCGGGATCCTGGGAGCGGCTGTGCTCGTGACGTTGGGTGCCGGAGCGTTCCTTCCTCCGGAAGTCATCCCGTATTTCGGGCTCATACCCCTGGCCCTGGGACTTTGGGCGGCGCGGGAAGCCTGGCGTGAGAACGACGGCTATGACGACGATGCAAAAGTTGCGGGCAAGAACGTCGGCGTCTGGACCGTCGCTGGAGTCACTTTCGCCAACGGCGGGGACAACATCGGCGTCTACGTCCCCGTCTTCCTCAGCGTGGGACCTGCGGCCGTGGTGGCCTACTGTGTCGTCTTCCTCGCGCTCGTCGCAGTCCTCGTCCTCGTCGCCAGATTCGTCGCCACCCGCGAGCCGATCGCCGAAGTCCTCGAACGCTGGGAACACATCCTCTTCCCGATCGTCCTCATTGGTCTAGGCATCTTCATCCTGGTCAACGGCCTCGCCTTCTAAAGGCTGTCGGCCCCCGCCCTCACGCCGATTCAGCGCCGGAAGGCCCTGGCGTCGTTCCCTTCGTGCGCCGGTAGGGGGTAGACAGGCAATGGTGAATGAACCACGTGAAGTCACGGTCGACGAGTCGCTGCCGGCTGGGCGGCCGGCCAGCCGGTGGTGGATGTCTGTGAACCCTGGGAATACGCGCAGGGCCATGTTCCCGGCACGCTGCCGATCCCACTCAAGCCGCTGGCCGAACACCTCGCCGACTTCCCGGACCGTGACACCGTGTACGTCATCTGCGCGTCGGGAAACCGCAGCCTACGTGGCGCACAGATCCTGAGGTCCCTTGGCCGAAACACTGTGCCAGCCAAGGGTGGAATGACGCAATGGACGGCTCAGAACCGGCCATTCAGACTTGACGACCCGTCGGCTCATCAGCCCCCTGGTAGACAGCGGAGCGCACAACGGAGAACAGCTCAGCGAGCTCGTTGTCGACGGGCGTCATCGAAGGACGTGCAGGGCATCTCGATGGTGGCGTGCAGAGTGCTCGGCGCTACGGGCCGGGCGGGTTCGGTGCAGTCGTGGTGGTGGGTTGCTGCCCGGGCCCGTGCGGGCCCATCATTCCGCCGGGGCCCATGGGGCCCGATGGCATCTGACCGCCGTGGCCCATCATCGGGCAGGTGCCTGGCGTTGCAGCCGGGCCCATATGACCGCCGTAGTAGCCGCGATGACCACCGAAGTTCCCGTCTGTGCCGGTGAAGAACCCGGCGAAGAAGATCGCCGCGGCGATGAATACGACGCCTGCGATGATGCCCACCCCGGCCGCGACCTGGTTGGGCCTGCTGGGCTGGTCGCGCCGTTCGGTGACCGCGCCCGCCGGTTCGGTTCGGGG
>JBMYXJ010000710.1:0-1915 GCA_049608285.1 Mycobacterium sp.
ACGTCGAGGGGGAAGTGACCGGGGCTGATGGCGCGCAGCCCGCGGTATGTGTTCGTGGCCGTCTCGACCGTCTCGAGCGCGACAACCAGGGACGACTCGTCGTTGTCGATGTCAAGACGGGTAAGAGTCCAGTCAGCAAGGACGATGCTCAGGGGCACGCCCAATTGGCGATGTATCAGCTCGCAGTGGCCGAGGGCCTGATTTCCGAAGGCGACGACCCCGGGGGTGGGCGATTGGTCTATATCGGTAAGGGCGGCGGCGCGACCGAGCGTGATCAGGCCGCGCTGACCCCCGAAGGCCGCGTCGAGTGGCGTGCGGTCCTACGCCAGGCCGCCGCGGCGACTCAGGGGCCACACTTTCTCGCGCGAATAAACGACGGCTGTGCACATTGTCCGGTTCAGGGCATGTGCCCTGCCCAAGATGGTGGGAGAGATTCACGATGAGTCCACGCTACGATCCCGCCGAACTAGCCAGTGCACTAGGCCTTTTCGCACCGACCGACGAGCAGTCCGCTGTCATCGCTGCGCCGCCGGGACCGTTGGTGGTGATCGCCGGCGCCGGTGCCGGTAAGACCGAGACCATGGCCGCCCGAGTGGTGTGGTTGGTCGCCAACGGCTACGCCCGGCCGGGAGAAGTGTTGGGGCTGACGTTTACCCGCAAAGCGGCCGGCCAGTTGCTGCGGCGGGTACGCACCCGACTCGCCCGCCTGGCCGGCGCGGGACTGGTGGCCGCAGATCCCGGCAGCTCTGATCTGGGCGACGACCCTGTCACAGTCGGTACCTATCATGCCTTCGCGGGGACACTGCTGCGCGAGTACGGCTTACTTCTGCCGATAGAGCCCGATACGCGACTGCTCGGAGAGACGGAATTGTGGCAGTTGGCATTTCGTGTGGTGTGCGAACATCCGGACGCACTGGACACCGAGAAGTCGCCTGCCTCCGTCACCGCCATGGTGCTCAGGCTGGCCGGGCAGCTCTGCGAACATCTGGTCCATACTGAGCAGTTGCGCGACACCCACGCAGAGCTTGAGCGGCTCGTCCACACATTGCCTGCCGGCCGGTATCAGCGCGGCAACGGTCCCAGTCAGTCGTTGCTGCGGATGCTGGCCACGCAGACCGAGCGCACCGCATTGATTCCACTGATCGATGCGCTGTACGAGCGCATGCGCTCGGAGCGGGTCATCGACTTCGGCACCCAGATGGCATCTGCGGCCCGTCTGGCCGCACAGTTCCCGGAGGTCGGGGAGCAGCTGCGGCAGCGCTACCGGGTCGTGCTGCTCGACGAATACCAAGACACCGGGCACGCACAGCGGGTTGCGCTGTCGTCGCTTTTCGGCGGGGGAGTCGACGATGGACTCGCGCTGACCGCCGTCGGCGACCCTATCCAGTCGATCTACGGGTGGCGCGGTGCGTCGGCGACCAATCTCCCACGCTTCACGACCGACTTCCCGCGTTCGGATGGGACCCCGGCGCCAAGCCTGGAATTGTGTACCAGTTGGCGAAACCCGCCAGAGGTGCTGCACCTGGCCAACGCCGTGTCTACGGATGCGCGGCGGCGGGCGGTTGCCGTGCGGCCGCTACGGGCTCGGCCCGACGCCGGGCGCGGCAGCGTGCGGTGCGCACTGCTACCCGACGTGCTGATCGAACGTGAATGGGTGGCCGAGCAGGTGGCGAAGCTGTATCACGAGGGTATCGCCGCCTGCGGTGCAGCACCAAGCGCGGCGGTCCTGGTGCGTCGCAACGCCGATGCCGCGCCGATGGCGCAAGCGCTCTCCCGGCGCGGGGTGGCTGTCGAGGTTGTCGGGCTGGCGGGGCTGCTGTCAGTGCCTGAAGTTGCCGACGTTGTCGCGATGCTGCGGGTGGCCGCCGACCCGACCGCCGGGGCCGCCGCATTGCGAGTGCTCACCGGTCCTCGC
>JBMYXJ010000711.1:0-1914 GCA_049608285.1 Mycobacterium sp.
TGTCCAGCACGCCGATGCCGCTATCCTGTCTCACAAGGAGATACTAGCGTCCCAGAATGTGAGATTCTTAATGGCTATCGGGAACCATCCCCGCACGCTTGCCGAGAAGGTATGGAGTGAGCATGTCGTTGCCGCCGGAGCAGGTGAGGGGGCTTCGCGTGAGCCGGACCTGATCTACATCGACCTGCACCTCGTCCACGAGGTAACCAGTCCGCAGGCGTTCGAAGGATTGCGACTGGCCGGCCGCCCGGTCCATCGACCAGATCTCACGATCGCCACTGAAGATCACAACGTGCCGACGACAGACATCGACAAGCCGATCGCTGATGTGATCTCGCGGACACAGGTAGAGACGCTTCGCCGCAACTGCGAAGAATTCGGCATCAGGTTGCACCCGATGGGTGATATCGAGCAGGGCATAGTGCACATCATCGGCCCGCAGTTGGGGTTAACCCAACCAGGTATGACGGTCGTATGTGGTGACAGCCACACCTCTACCCACGGGGCATTCGGTGCGCTCGCGATGGGTATCGGCACCTCAGAGGTCGAACACGTGCTGGCGACCCAGACACTGTCCTTGAGGCCCTTCAAGACGATGGCCGTCAATGTCGACGGCGATCTTCCCGCGGGGGTCACTGCGAAAGACCTCATACTGGCCGTAATCGCCAAGATCGGCACCGGCGGAGGCCAGGGGCATGTGATCGAATACCGCGGCAGCGCCATCGAATCACTCTCGATGGAGGGTCGCATGACGATCTGCAACATGAGCATCGAAGCGGGTGCCCGTGCGGGAATGATCGCACCCGACGAGACGACGTTGGAGTTCCTTCGTGGCCGGCCCCATGCCCCTACGGGGGCAGGCTGGGATGCAGCCGTCGCCGCCTGGAGCCTGCTGCATAGTGACGAAGGTGCCGAATTCGACACCGAGGTCCACATTGACGCATCGACGCTGAGCCCGTTCGTGACGTGGGGGACCAACCCGAGTCAAGGTGTCCCATTGGCTGATTCGGTTCCCGACCCTGAGTTGATGTTCGATGACGCCGAGCGCGAGACTGCCGAAAAAGCGTTGGCCTACATGGACCTTCGTGCCGGCACCGCGATGCGCGAGGTATCGGTTGACACCGTATTCGTCGGGTCCTGCACTAACGGCCGAATCGAGGACCTGCGGGTAGTCGCCGATGTATTGCGTGGCCGCAAGGTGGCCGCCGACGTCCAAATGCTGATCGTCCCCGGCTCGATGCGGGTGCGTGCTCAGGCGGAATCCGAGGGTTTGGGCGAAATATTCACGGCGGCGGGTGCGCAGTGGCGGCTGGCCGGCTGTTCGATGTGCCTAGGCATGAACCCCGACCAGCTCTCGCCCGGCCAGCGCTGCGCCTCAACGTCGAACCGAAATTTCGAGGGCAGGCAAGGCAAAGGTGGACGCACACACCTGGTGTCGCCAGCGGTGGCCGCCGCGACCGCGGTCCGCGGCACGCTCGCCTCCCCGGCCGACCTGCCCGCCGTGACGACCCCCCGAAACAAGCACTGATACCCAACAGGAGACCGTGATGGAAGCGTTTTGCACCCACACCGGAGTCGGCGTGCCGCTGCGCCGCTCCGATGTCGATACCGATCAGATCATTCCAGCGGTCTATCTGAAGCGCGTGGCCCGAACAGGCTTCGAGGACGGTTTGTTCGCCCAATGGCGTACCGATCCATCGTTCGTTCTCAATCAGGCGCCGTTTGACCACGGCTCCGTGTTGGTGGCCGGGCCTGACTTCGGCACCGGGTCATCGCGCGAACACGCGGTCTGGGCGCTCATGGACTTCGGATTCCGGGTGGTGATCTCCTCCCGGTTCGGCGACATCTTCCGCGGCAACTCCGGTAAGGCGGGGCTGCTGGCGGCAGAAGTCGCACAGGACGACGTCGAACTGC
>JBMYXJ010000712.1:0-1913 GCA_049608285.1 Mycobacterium sp.
ACAGTGCTACCCGCATCGGTGCCCGCATAGATGGGCACCCCGGCCTCCCGGGCGGCACCAATCCTGGTTGCGCATGTCTCATGCAGTGCACGCATATGCCGTTGATACCGGGGATAGCTGGTGGCGGCCGCGGCGATGTCCGGGAAAGTCTCGATATTGATCAGCGTGGGCACCAGTGCAGTGCCGTACTCGACCATCAGGTCGACGCTGCTCTCGGTGAGCCCGGTGCCGTGCTCGATGCAGTCGATACCGGCTTTGACCAAACCCGCGAGCGCCTCCTCGCCGAACACGTGCGCGGTGACGCGGGCTCCATTGGCGTGCGCGGCTTCGATCGCCGCCTTGAGTACGTCGTCGGACCACAGCGGTGTCAAATCACCGACCGCGCGATCGATCCAGTCACCCACCAACTTGACCCAGCCGTCACCGAACCGTGCCTGCCGAGCCACCGCGTCGGGCAGCTGCCATTCATCCTCAAGTTCGATGGCGAAGTCACGCACATATCGCTTTGGTCGCGCCAGGTGGCGCCCGGCACGGATGATGCGCGGCAGGTCGTGACGATCGTCGAAACTGCGCGTATCGGTAGGCGATCCCGCGTCGCGCAGCAGCAACGCACCAGCCCCGCGCTCAGTCTCGGCCTGTGCGGCGGCCTCGTCCATCTCGATTGCCCCCCGCGGGCCGAGCCCGACGTGGCAGTGGGCATCGACCAGGCCGGGAATGATCCATCCCCCATCGAAAACCGTCTCGGCGTTGGCTACCGGTTCGGCGCTGAGCTTCCCACGCGGCCCGCCGACGACCCACCACTCGACGGGTTCACCGTCAGGCAACCCACGTCCCCTGACGTGAAGGGCCGTGCGGTCGGCCATCAATTACCTTTGGGGAACTTCAGTTTCGACAGATCGATGTCAGCCAGTCCAGGCGGAAGCTCATCAAGGCCCTTGGGCATGCTGGACAAGTCGGGGAATCCCGCCGGCATACCAGCCATCCCCGCCCCGAGCGGATTGCGCGTCTTAGGCGGCGTGGGACCACCCTGCTTCTTGCGGCCCTTCTGCTTGTTCTTGCCCTTACCCTTGGCAGCTTTGCGCGACGAGGATTTTCGGCCGAACGGCATGCCCATCTGGCCGGCCATCTGCGACATCATTTTGCGCGCTTCGAAGAACCGATCGACCAGCTGATTGACCTCTGACACCGTGACACCGGATCCGTTGGCGATGCGCAGCCGGCGCGACGCGTTGATGATCTTCGGATCGGTCCGCTCCTGCGGGGTCATCCCGCGGATAATGGCCTGCACCCGGTCAAGCTGGGTGTCGTCAACCGAGGCCAACGCGTCTTTCATCTGGCCTGCGCCTGGCAACATTCCCAAGAGGTTGCCGATCGGGCCCATCTTGCGGATCGCGAGCATCTGCTCGAGGAAGTCCTCCAGCGTCAGCTCGCCGCTGCCGATCTTGGCGGCGGCCGCTTCAGCCTGCTCGGCGTCGAAGTGCTGCTCGGCCTGCTCAATCAAGGACAGCACATCACCCATACCGAGAATGCGGCTGGCCATCCGGTCGGGGTGGAAGACGTCGAAGTCCTCGAGCTTCTCCCCACTGGAGGCAAACAGGATCGGTACCCCGGTGACCTCACGCACGGACAGTGCGGCGCCACCGCGAGCGTCACCATCGAGCTTGGTGAGCACGACACCGGTAAAACCGACGCCTTCACGGAACGCGTCGGCAGTGGTGACGGCGTCCTGGCCGATCATCGCGTCCAGGACGAACAGCACCTCGTCGGGATCGACGGCGGCACGGATGGCCGCTGCCTGACCCATGAGTTCCTCGTCGATACCGAGTCGACCAGCTGTGTCGACAACGACTACGTCGTAGTGCTTGGCCTTGGCCTCAGCCAGACCCGCGGATGCCACGGCCACCGGGTCGCCG
>JBMYXJ010000713.1:0-1911 GCA_049608285.1 Mycobacterium sp.
CTGGCCGGTCTTCGAGGTATCGACGGTGACCCGAGACGGCCTGCGGCCCTTGACTTTCGCGCTTTGGGAGCTGGTTTCGGCATATCGCAGCGCGCAACCCGAGCGGGTGCCACGCCGACCGGTGATCCGACCGGTTGCCGTCGATGACAGCGGTTTCACCGTCACGGCGGACGGCGGGGGTGGATTCGTCGTACGCGGCGCCCGGCCGCAGCGGTGGGTGGCGCAGACCAACTTCGACAACGATGAGGCGGTGGGCTATCTGGGGGATCGACTGGCCCGGCTCGGTGTCGAGGACAAGTTGCTCAAGCTCGGTGCCAAACCCGGCTGTGCTGTGACGATCGGCGACATGACATTCGACTGGGAGCCGCAGACCCCGGCCGGTGTGGACCTGCCGTTGTCTGGTCGCGGCACGGATGTCAGGCTCGAGCAGACCGACCGGGTGTCGGCCGACGAACGAAAAGCTGCGCGTAAGGCGCGCCGGGAAAGTGGCGCCGACCAATGACCCGACGCAGTGTCGAGTCGGCGAACTCCGTTCATCGGGAAGCGGTTCGCACCGCGCGGTCGATCGTCGTCAAGGTCGGGACGACGGCGCTGACCAACCTTTCCGGGGTGTTCGACGCCAGCCGGTTGCAGTACCTCGCCGACGCGATCGAAGCGCGGATGAAGTCCGGATCCGATGTAGTGATTGTGTCCTCTGGTGCGATTGCCGCGGGAATTGAGCCGCTCGGATTGTCCCGGCGGCCCACGGATCTGGCCACTAAGCAGGCGGCGGCTAGCGTCGGCCAGGTGGCCCTTGTCAACTCGTGGAGTACGGCATTCGGGCGCTATGACCGAACCGTGGGGCAGGTGCTGCTGACGGCGCACGACATCTCGATGCGGGTGCAGCACACCAACGCCCAACGCACTCTGGACCGGCTGCGAGCTCTTCACGCCGTCGGCATCGTCAACGAGAACGACACGGTGGCGACTAACGAGATCAGATTCGGCGACAACGACCGGCTTTCAGCGCTGGTGGCCCATCTGGTCGGCGCGGATGCGTTGGTGCTGCTGAGCGATGTCGACGGTCTCTACGAGAGCGATCCCAGAAAAGGGAACGCGCGCTTCATCCGTGAGGTCGGTGGTCCCGATGATCTGGAGAGCGTGAAGGCCGGACGCGGTAGTCACCTGGGGACCGGCGGGATGGTCTCGAAACTGTCTTCAGCGCAGCTGGCTGCCGATGCGGGGGTGCCGGTGTTGCTTGCCGCCGCAGCGGATGCCGAAGCAGCGCTGGTCGACGCGTCGGTGGGCACTGTGTTCGCGCCGCGCGAGGGACGCATGTCGGCGCGCCGGTTCTGGGTACGTTACGCCGCGGAGGTGGCCGGGACCTTGACGCTGGATGACGGGGCGGTCAACGCCGTTGTGCGGCAGCGGCGTTCCCTGCTTGCGGCGGGCATCACCGCGCTCTCCGGACGGTTTTATGGCGGTGATGTCGTCGAGTTGCGGGCGCAGGACTCGACGGCGATCGCCCGGGGTGTCGTCGCCTACGACGCCGCCGAACTTGCCACGATGCTGGGCCGCTCCAGCGCAGACCTACCCGCCGAGATGCGTCGCCCCGCCGTGCATGCCGATGACCTCGTCGCGGTGTAAGGACCTGGTTGCCGTAAACGCGGGCAGTTCGCCTGCCAGTAAGGCCAGTATCGGCGAACAGCCGTTGTCGACTTTCACCGTCGCCAGGTCGTCGCCGCGGGTGTGCCCGCGGTTGACGATCGCGACGGGGATACCGCGGGCAGCAGCGTGGCGCACGAACCGGTAACCGGAATACACCGTCAGCGACGAACCGGCCACCAGCAGCGCATCTGCCCCGTCGACCATCGAGTAGGCCTTCTCGACGCGGGCCTTCGGCACACTTTCGCCGAAGTAGACGATGTCGGG
>JBMYXJ010000714.1:0-237 GCA_049608285.1 Mycobacterium sp.
GAGCCAACGCTGAGGGCACACCGAGAGTCCCGACCCGGGATCTTTCGAAGCAAGACGATGAACCGATCGGCGCGGGGTTCTACATCGAGGGGGCCACCAACTGGCTCCTGCTGCGGAACACCATGGAGTTCAAGGCGCTCGTCACGATCGTGCCGGGTGCTCCGAACAACAAGAATCAGTTCCACGTCGAGAAGGTCTCCGCTGGGGAGATCGCGAAGCTGTTCCGCACCCAATACC
>JBMYXJ010000714.1:247-1911 GCA_049608285.1 Mycobacterium sp.
GCGGCGTCCGGCACCGTGGCGCAGCTGCTCGGACTGTTCTCGGACAACCCGAACACCGCCGGGATTTCGACGCGCGACCTACCCGGGTACACGCTCACGAACGGCAAGCGCGAACTCGGGGGGCACTCGAAGGCCGTCGCCGGCGAGGCCCTGTCGTCGTTCGCCGACAGCCTGCACGGCTCCGTCTCAACGGTGGCGCCAAAAGACGGCATCCGCCTCAAGGGCAACATCGGTGGCGCCAGCATCCAGGTCGCATCCGCACCGGACGCCAAGGTGAGCGCGGTGCACGAGTTCTCCGGTCAGCAGCGCACCGTCAGTCGCCTCGCGATGATGCCGGAGTCAACGCGATACCTGGTCCTCGGCGTCGTGCCGTTCGGCAGAGGTGACAAGTGAGCGGGGTGAGCGACTGGAACGACGTCGGTGTGTTCCCGCTGCAGGACCACCAGGACGGTGTACCGACCGGCATGCGCCGGCAACTCGTCGGTGGCCGAGTGGCGCAGATCCTGGATCCTAGCGAGACCGAGAAGCCCGAGGATTGCCTGATCCAGATCGGCCGGGACCGAAACCTCGGGACGATTGGCGACATCCACCCGTGGATCTTCTGGCAGACCGTCGACCGCGGGCGGCGCGCGACCGGCTCCTGGGCGATGGCCTGGGCTGGCGTGACCATGGGCGGCGGCACGGGCGGCGCAAAGGGTGGTCGCACCGGTACCCCGGTGAAAGCGTCCAGCGTCCAACCGGTGTTCGACGGCTCCATGAACCGCGACGGACGACTCGTGGTCAAGTCCCCTGGGTGGCCGAAGTGCTTCCCCTCGCTGCCGAAGGGGACGGCCGTGATGGTGATGCCCGGCACCGACGAGACGACTCAGCAAGAGGTGATGCTCCACGCCGACCCGCGCATGGTCGCGGCGAACGTCAGTGGCCCAGGAGAGGCCGGGAGCCTCGTCTGCGACCTGCAGCCCGACGCCGAGATGTGCATGGACAAGTCCGCGACCCCGGGGGTCGGTGGCCGGCACGCGCGGCTGCAGTCGATGATGCGCGTGATCGCGTTGCCCAAGGGTGGCATCGAGAAGCTCGGCACTGGCCCAGGGAACTCGATCGCGTGGAACCTGACGCTGAGCGGCGTGGACGGACTCGCGGGCTACGGGATGGTCTACGCCCCCGTCGAGGGCGGAGGCGGCAGCAAGAAGCAGGGGCCAATCACGCCGCGCCCACCCGTGAAGGGTCCGATCACCGGGCCTCGAAACCCCGCCAAGCGGCTGCAGGGATTCGGCGAGAGTGCCACGGAGGGTGTTGGGAGCGGCGTCTGCGCCTACGGGAAGTTCTCCGCCCAGCCGAAGAAGAGCCACGGCATCGCCTTGATGGGCTCGCTCGGAGCCTTCGGGCCGCTGCACGCCGGGCACGAAGACGACCAGCACAAGATCGGCGAGGACCGCGACGGGCACCCGATCAACAGCGGGCACATCTCCACGGGCGCGTACTTCTACCGAGGCAAGAAAGAGGATGGCCCGTTCTTCTTCGAGGGTGACTACCCGAACCCCCCGCCGATGCCCCTCAAGTCTCGGGTCCACCTCTCCTGGGACAAGGGTCTCAACCACCCCTGGATCGATGGCCAGCGCGAAGGCATGTGGCGCTGGTGGTGCGAGGTTCCGTTCTGCTGCCCG
>JBMYXJ010000715.1:0-1910 GCA_049608285.1 Mycobacterium sp.
GGGCGGCGCGGTTCCGTGAACAGACCCGCGCCGAGCGCATGCGAATCGCCGACGAAGCCGAGGCGCGGTACGGCCGCAAAGTCGCCTGGGGCGTGGAGGTTGCAGCGATCGGCGCAGGAGGTACCCCCGAACGGATCCTGTTCACTCACATAGCGGTACCGGTGATGACCCGCTTGCGGCAGCCCGAGCGTCAGGTGCTTGACACCCTGGTGGACGCCGGTGTCGCCCGGTCCCGTTCCGACGCGCTCGCGTGGTCGGTCCGCCTCGTTGGCGAACACGCCGAAGAATGGCTCGCCAAGCTACGCAGCGCCATGAGTAACGTCGACGATCTGCGCACGGAGGGCCCGCAGCTCTAACCGACTGCCATCAGGACTGGATCATCGCCCAGTACTCGCCTCGCCGGGCCAGGAGCTCGGAGTGGCTGCCCCGCTCCACGATCCTGCCCGCCTCGATCACCAGGATGATGTCTGCATCACGAATCGTCGAAAGCCTGTGCGCGACGATGAAACTCGTACGGTCACGACGCAGGCGGCCCATCGCCTGCCGAATGAGAACCTCGGTTCGGGTATCCACTGAGCTGGTGGCCTCGTCGAGGATCAACAGCTGGGGCCGGGCCAGCACGGCGCGGGCGATCGTGATGAGTTGCTTCTCGCCGGCGCTGATGTTCGCTCCGCCGTCGTTGACGAGGGTCTGATATCCGTGAGGCAGTGTCTGAACGAAGCGGTCTACGTAGGCCGTCCTGGCAGCCTCCATCACCTCCTCACGAGTGGCATCCGGACGTCCATAGGCGATGTTGTCGTACACCGTTCCGGCGAATAGCCAGCTGTCCTGCAGCACCATCCCAATGCGCGAACGTAGGGAATCGCGGCTTATCGACGAGATGTCCACCCCGTCGAGCAGGATCCTTCCCGCGTCAACGTCGTAGAACCGCATCAGCAGATTCACCAGCGTCGTCTTGCCTGCACCGGTCGGGCCGACGATCGCCACGGTGCTGCCCGGCTCAGCGACCAGGGACAGATCCTCGATGACCGGGGTGTCGGCCACGTAGCTGAACGAGACGTGCTCGAACTCGACCCGCCCGCTTCGCCGAAGGTCGACGTCGGGCAGCGCCTCAGGCGGGTCCGGTGTTTCCTCCTGGGTATCGAGTAGCTCGAATACCCTTTCGGCGCTTGCGATGCCGGATTGCATGGTGTTGTACATTCCGGCGATCTGGGTGAGGGGCTGGTTGAACTGGCGGACGTATTGGATGAACGCCTGGATGTTGCCAAGGGTGATCTGGCCCGTGGCGACCTGCAGTCCGCCGACTACGGCCACCGCCACATAGCTCAGGTTGGCGATGAAGATCGTCGCCGGCGACACCAGCCCGGACAGGAATTGGGCCCCAAAGCTGGACTGGTAGACGTCCTTGTTCAGCTCATCGAACTGATCCTCGGCGTGCGCCCGGTGTCCGAAGGTCTTGACTACGCTGAAGCCGCTATAAGTTTCCTCGATGTGTGCGTTGAGCCGGCCGGTGTTGCGCCACTGGTCGACGAATAGTTTCCGGGAGCGCCGTGCGATCGAGCGGGTGACCCACAGCGACAGCGGCAGGGTAATCACGGTGAGCAAGGTCAGCAAGGGGGAGATCGTCAACATCATCACCAGCACTGCGAATACCGTCAGAACCGCAGACAGCAACTGGGTGATCGCCATTGACAAGGATGTCTGCACGTTGTCTACATCGTTGGTCAACCGACTGAGCACCTCGCCGCGTTGCCGCGAATCGAAGTACCGCAGGGGCAGCCGGTGCACTTTGTCCTCAACTTCGGACCGCAACGCCACCATGGTCCGCTGCACGACGACGTTCAGCAGTCGGGCCTGCAACCAGACCAACAGGGCCGCAACCAGGTACAGCGCCAGCGCGAGTGCAAGGG
>JBMYXJ010000716.1:0-1907 GCA_049608285.1 Mycobacterium sp.
CGGTCGGCACCCGGCTCAACCATTGGATCGCCCAGGAACTCCAACCGAGGTGGACGCTGTTGGAGGGCAGCAGCTGTGAATAGAAGGACCGGCCGACCGCCGAGGCGAACGTGGCACGGTCGCGGTGAAGATAGGAGTCCGGGTCATCCTCCAACGTCTGGAACAAGGCGGTGAAGTCGTTGCCCGGCACGTCGGTGTGGGCGACCAGCACTGAATGCTCAGGGCGGGTTCGTTTGCGCAACTCGGAAATCGCGGCGCCGACCGGGAGCAGCGCGTTGTGCCCGCTGGACGCTCCATAGTCGGCGATCACGATCGGTTGTGGCGGTATCGGTATCGGTACCGTCGCGGCCGCCTGCTCTACCAGGGCGACGGCCGACTGCAGGCCCGCTGCCTGAAGGCGTGTGGCCGCGCTATATGAGCCGCTGTCTGTCGGCTCCGGCCGCACAACGATGCTCGACTCAGGCATCGGGCCTCCGAGAACATCCGGGCAAATCGGTCACTATCAACGGTAGTCCTCGTGTTGGCGCCACGCCGCAGAAGTGTTCAGCTTCCCCGGGCCACCCATTCGTCGTAGTGGACAATTTCGTCGCCGACCGCCGTCGACTCGCCGTGGCCGGTGTAGACGACCGTCTCTGCGGGTAGCCGCCCGAGCTTGCCCGAGATCGACTCCAGGATGGTGGGAAAGTCGGAGAACGAGCGGCCGGTGGCCCCCGGCCCACCCTGGAACAGGGTGTCGCCGCTAAACACCGCAGTGAGCTCGGGTGCGTGCCAGCACACCGAACCAGGTGAGTGCCCCGGCGTGTGCAAGGCCCGTAGCGATGTTCCGGCGACGTGCAGCGTATCCCCGTCGGCGACCGAGTGAAAATCGCTGTCGGAGTGGGTCATTCGCCACAACATGCCGTCCGCCGGATGTAGCAGCACCGGGGCGTCCAGCGCCGAACTCAGTTGGGGTGCGACGGTGACGTGGTCGTTGTGGCCGTGTGTGCACACGACCGCAACGACGTGCCGTCCCCCGACAGCCTCGATGATCGGATCGGCGGTGTGCGCGGCGTCGAACACGACCACTTCGTTGTCGTCGCCAACGATCCAGATGTTGTTGTCGACGTCCCAGCTGCCGCCGTCGAGTTCGAATGTTCCGCTGGTCACGAGGCGCTGGATTGGGCCACCATTCACAGGACCACCACCGAACGCAGCACCTCACCGGCATGCATCTTGTGGAACGCCTCCTCGATATCTTCGAGCCCGATCCGTTCGGAGACGAATTTGTCCAACGGGAACCTGCCCTGCAGATACAGGCTGATCAGGGTAGGGAAATCCCGCTCCGGTAGGCAGTCGCCGTACCACGACGATTTCAGCGATCCGCCGTGGGAAAAGAAGTCGATCAACGGCATCTCCAGGGTCATATCCGGGGTCGGAACCCCGACCAGGACCACCGTGCCGGCCAGGTCGCGGGCGTAGAACGCCTGCTTCCACGTCTCCGGTCGACCGACGGCGTCGATGACGACGTCGGCGCCATTCCCGTCCGTTAGATCCTGAATGGTCTTCACCGCGTCTAACTGGCTGGCGTTGATGGTGTGGGTTGCGCCGAACTCACGGGCCCAGTCCAGCTTCCGGTTCTCGGTGTCGACCGCGATGATGCGTTTGGCGCCCGCCAGTCGGGCACCGGCAATCGCGGCATCGCCGACACCGCCGCAGCCGATCACCGCCACGGTGTCGTCGCGGCTGACTTCGCCGGTGTTGATCGCCGCACCCAGACCTGCCATCACGCCGCAGCCCAGCAGGCCTGCTGCCGCGGGGTCGGCTGCCGGATCGACCTTGGTGCACTGACCTTCGTGCACCAGCGTCTTGTCAGCGAACGCCCCGATACCCAGCGCGGGGGTCAGGGGTGTGCCGTCGAGCAGCGTCAT
>JBMYXJ010000717.1:0-1904 GCA_049608285.1 Mycobacterium sp.
CCAGCCAGCCCCTCCCCGTCCGGAAACACTGCGGCGCTCGGCTGCTGTTGGACCACCGTCCACAGCGGTTCCTTGACCAACTCGCCGATCTCACGGCCAGTCCAGGACCCGTAGTCGACCTCGGAGATCCGTTCGTCGACGACAGGGACCAACCCCAGCGCTGCGGCCAGCGGTTCCACTGTCCGCTCACACCGCAGCAGGGGCGAACGGACGATCGCCCGGATCGGCAACGACGCAATCCGCTCGCGAATGGCCTGGGCTTGCTCCCGACCCCGATCGTCGAGGTCGACCGCTGGGGACCGGCCCGCCAAGGTGTGGGCCGTATTCGACGTCGAGCGGCCGTGACGCAGCAGCAGAACGGTCATGTGGCGGCCACGACCCCGGTGCCCAGCAGAATCAACACCACAGAGCCCAGCGCGACGCGGTAGGCGACGAACCAATACATGCTGTGCCGGACCAGGAAACGCAGGAACCACGAGACCGCGGCAAATCCGACGATGAACGCGATGACGGTGGCAGCCAGCAGTTGAGCACCAGTGGCGCTCATGCCCTCCCCGACTGGGTTGAACGCGTCAGGCAGCGAGAACAGGCCCGAGGCGAAGACCGCCGGGATCGCCAACAGGAAGCCGAATCGCGCTGCGAGTTCACGATCCAGGCCCAGGTACAGACCGGCGCTGATCGTCGCGCCCGACCGGGAAACCCCGGGCACCAGCGCCAGGCATTGCGCCAGACCGACGAGAATGCTGTCCTTCCACGTGAGCTGTTCGACGTGGCGCGTCTGCCGGCCGAAATATTCAGCGGCGGCGATCACCAGCGAAAAGACTATGAGCGCGGTCGCCACCAGCCACAGATTGCGTGCTCCCGTGCGGATCTCGTCCTTGAACAGCAGCCCGACGATGCCGATGGGGATCGAGCCGATGATCACCCACCAGCCCAGCCAGTAGTCGACGGTGCGGTGGGCTGCCACAAACAGACCGTTGAACCACGCCTTGACAATGCGCACGATGTCGCGAGCGAAGTACACCAGCACGGCCGCTTCAGTGCCGAGTTGGCTCACTGCTGTGAAGGAGGCACCAGCGTCTTCGTCGAAAAACACCCGCGACGCAATGGCCAGGTGCCCCGATGACGACACCGGTAGGAATTCGGTGAGACCCTGCAGAACCGAAAGGACGATTACCTGCAACCAGGACATCGCGAGCACGTCCGTCACGACGACGACCGTACCGTGATGTGGGGTTAGGGACCGTCAGCGGCCGTTGCGAGGCACCGGCTGCGCTTCGGCAACGGCATCGCGGACGGCGGCAGCCAGGCTGCGCTCGTCAGACAGGTCGATTTCGGTGAGTTTGCGCGTGGCCACAGCGACAATGTCCTCTGACTGCGGGACCAGATCGCGCAGCCGCGGCCGATAGATCTCCACTACGAGCGCCTGGCGTTCGATGTGAAAAGAGAACGGGCGCCCGTCGCCTAGCTGGCCAAACCCGCTCGCGTGTACCCCGGTGGTGATGTCCTCAACTGCGAATTCTCGATCGCTCACTTCGCTGTCCGCCGCGAGAGTCATGGGCATTACCATACCGCCGGTGATGCGATTCATCGCAGCAATGCCAGCGATTCGGGCTTTCGAGTCTGAATACACTGATCTTCTTAGTCCGGTTAATCCCACATAGCCTCACATAACCCCACAATCGAGAGCTGCCCGTTGCCGCGTCGCATTACCCCCCCAGCTCGGCTGGCTCACCTGGGCGCAGCGGTGCTGGCAATTCTGGCGTTCAGCGCCTGTTCGTCCCAGCTGGTGGATGCGCCGCCACCCACCATCGATCCAGCGCGGGCTGCCGAGTCGCCGCCGGTGACCGCCAAACCCGCAGGAGTGGTGTTCCCGCTGGCCGAGGCAGCGCAGGCGGCGGCAT
>JBMYXJ010000718.1:0-1897 GCA_049608285.1 Mycobacterium sp.
CGCCTATCGTCCGCGGACGTGATTGCCCTGGCGGCTTTGTCCGGCCCGGGGGCCAGGGCTTCCGGGATCTCCTTAACAGACTCGATGGTCTGCTGCGGGCCCCGGATGCGGCGCACTTTGAGATAGCCGAAGAGTGCCAAGACCACGGTGACCGCCACCATGATCCCGAACACGATGAGGAACGCCGCCCACCGCCAAAGCCAGCTGTCCAGAAGCTCGGCCAGGAAGAAGAAAAAGAAGAACGTCGAGTAGAACAACACCACCATCGCCAGGATGAAGAAGGCGCTGCCGGTCAGGCCCTTCTTGACGTCGCGGGTGATCTCAGCCTTGGCCAGTGCTATCTCTGCGCGCACCAGCGTCGATAGCTGCGAGGTGGCATCCTTGACCAAATCACCGATCGACGGGTCCGGCTTGGCCGCATGGGGGTCCACCAAAGGTATCGAGGTCACGGTGGTCGGCACGCCGTTTCTGCGCTCGCTCACGGAAACGTCCTTCCCGCATCTGCTGTCAGGTCACGGTTCATAATCGAGTCAATGTTGCCACGTGGCGTCGCGCTTGACTGATCCCGCCCGAGGATAGACTGCGCGAGTTCCTGGGTAAGGCGAGTCGGGAATGTTGATTGGGGATGACCTGTTGAGGACCAGCGGCCGGCCGAGCGCTCTGAGGGTGCTCATTGGCGCTGTTGCCATGACGCTGGCCGTAGCGCTTCTGTCCGGGATCGGGGCTACCGCACAGGCGGACGCCACCGTGAGGTTAGGGGGCGGCTCGGGCATCGTCGTCGACGGTGAGGGTCTGTGCACACTGACAACTATTGGCACCGACAACCGCGGCAACCTGGTCGGGTTCACCTCTGCGCACTGCGGCGGACCGGGGGCTGTGGTGGCCGCCAAGGGCGCACAGGACAAGGGCATCGTCGGCACGATGGTCGCAGGTAACGACAACCTGGACTACGCGGTGATCCAATTCGATCCACAGAAGGTAACGCCGGTCAACATCGTCGACGGCTTCCGTATCGACGGGCTCGGCCCAGACCCGAGCTTCGGTGATGTGGCCTGCAAGCTAGGACTTAGCACCGGCTATTCGTGCGGCGTCACCTGGGGTCCCGGAAGTGAGCCCGGCACGATCGTCAATCAGGTGTGCGGTGGGCCGGGCGACTCGGGAGCGCCGGTCACGGTGAACAACCTACTGGTCGGCATGATCCACGGAGCGTTCTCTGAAGTGCTGCCGACCTGCGTGGTCAAGTTCATCCCGTTGCACACGCCGGCGGTCACCATGTCGTTTAACACCCAGCTTGCCGATATCGTCGCCAAGGGCCGGCCAGGTAGCGGCTTCGTCCCGGTGGGGAGCAGCTGAGCGGTCCTCGCATGTGTGTACGTCAGTAAGTTGAGGAGCTCGCCGGCTGCTATTTACTGGCGCGGATCGCCTCGAAGACGCCAGGATCCAGCAGTGTCGAGGTGTCTCCGAGTTCACGGCCTTCGGCCACGTCGAGCAGCAGCCGGCGCATGATCTTGCCGCTTCGGGTCTTCGGCAGCTCGGGCACGACGTGAATCTCGCGCGGCTTGGCGATCGGCGAGATCGCCCGGGACACCTCGGCGCGTAGTTCGTTGACCATCGTCTCGTGCGATATCGGTGTGGCGTGCGCTTTGAGGATGACGAAGGCGCAGATGGCTTGGCCGGTGTGCTCGTCGCTGGCGCCGACGACGGCTGCCTCGGCGACACCAGCATGCCCGACCAACGCGGACTCCACCTCGGCCGTCGAGATCCGGTGGCCGGAGACGTTCATCACGTCGTCGATCCGGCCCATGATCCAGAAGTTCCCGTCTTTGTCCCGGTGGGCGCCGTCTCCGGCGAAGTAGAACTTCTTGTACTTGCTCCAGTAGGTCTCTTCGTAACGCTG
>JBMYXJ010000719.1:0-1896 GCA_049608285.1 Mycobacterium sp.
GCATCCGGGCGATGGCCACCCGTTGGCGTTCCCCACCGGAGAGCCGTTCGGTCCGTTCGTGCACAGCCCACGACAGTCCGACCCGCTCGAGTGCGCCCATGGCGGTGGCGTCGGGTCGCGACCACGCCAGTGCGAGCAGCGCCCTCGCGGTTCCCCATTGTGCAAGCCGTCCGGCGTTGACGTTATGCAATACCCGGACCTGATCTACCAGATCGAGCCGCTGCGAGACCGTGCCGATACGCCGTTGAACAGATCTGAGTTGGGAGGGGCGCAGCGTGGCGAGGTCGGAGCCGAAAACTTCGACGATCCCGGATGTGGCCGCCAGTGAGCCGTTGATGAGCGACATCAGCGTGGACTTGCCCGCTCCACTTGCCCCGAGAACTGCGACCCGCTCGCCGGCTGAAATGCATACGCCGACGTCTGCGACCGCGGCGGTGGACGCGAAAACCCGGCCGACTCCGGTCAGCCGAACGACCACACCGCTCACCCCAGCAGGCCCTGCTCCCGCGCTACCGCCTCGATCTGGTCGTAGTTGGAGTTCTTCGTGGGGATGAACTTCTTGGCGCCGAAAAGGTCGAGGATCTCGGCATCTTTCGGATCTTCCAAGTTGAGGCCAAGCAACATATCGGTGATCGCCTGCGTCGTTCCCTCGCCGGCCACTGAACCCAGATCTGGGCGGGCCAGCCAGTGGTAGTCGGCATAGCCGGGCGTGCGCCACAGCACAATGACGTCGTCGAGGTTCGGCTCGCCCGCGGCGACCGCGGACTCCCATACCTGCTCATTGACCACGCCGGCATCGAAGCTGCGCGACGCGACGGCTTCGATCGTGGCGTCGTGCGAGCCGGAGAACCCGGGCTTACCCCGGAGCTCCGAGAGGGCGAGGCCGCCTTCGTCCATAAAGTACTGCGGCATCAGCCGTCCAGAGGTCGAAGTCTCGCTGCCGAACGTAAAGGTGTGACCCGCCAGCTCCCGAAGGCCAGCAATGTCATCGAAGGGACGCAGACCCGAGTCGCGGGTCGCGATGAAGACGCTGTGGAAGTCGGCATCGATATCACGTTGGGCGATCGCAGTTGCCCCGGGCACGCGGTTGCGCGCCTGTACCCCGGTGAGGCCGCCCATCCACGCGACCTGGACGTCGCCGACTTCGAAGGCGCGCACCACAGCCCGGTAGTCGACGACAGGCCGATACCGCACCTTGAGGCCGGTAGCGGCGGCGAAGCGGTCGGCGACCGCGTCGTAGAGGCGGTTCAGCTTCTCCTGATCCTGATCGGGAATGGCCGAGATGTTCAGCACCTTGGCGCCGCTGTCGCTGTCGGTTCCACAGGCGGTGAGGGCCAGCAGCCCGGCGGAGCCCACCAGGAAGGCCCGCCGATTCACGCGCACCGGAACACCTCGCGGCCCGTCCGGGCCGCCGCATCCTGCACCGCGACGGCGTCTCGCGCCACTCCGAATATCTCCGCAAGCGGAAGGGGTGAATCAGCGATGCGCATGTTCGGGTCCATCACCGCGACCGGATGCCACCACGCGCCGTCGGCGGTGATTGTTGGTTCGGGTTCCAATGAGTCGATCGACACGTGGATACCTTTCTCGGCGAAGCCTTCATGGGCGACCGGACGGATCACCCGATCGTCGGTGGCGATGCCTTCCTCGTCGAGTCTGCGATGCAGTGCCGCCACGCCATCGGGGTCCTCATCGTATAGCGTCGCTGCGACTCGGACCCGTAAGCCCAGCGATCGCGCCAGCCCGATTCCGGCTAGTGCTTTCGCCCAAGATCCCGCACCCCGCTGGCGATCGTGCAGGTCTGGGGTGGCCGAATCCAGGCTGACTTGCAGCGTCACCGAACGATCCAGCGACTCGAGCAGCTCGCGGCGGCGGCCGCGGCTGAAGGTCATCGCG
>JBMYXJ010000720.1:0-1891 GCA_049608285.1 Mycobacterium sp.
CGCAACGCCGGAGCAACCACGTCGCGCATGGCTGCTTCAACCAGAGCCGGGGTCGAGAAGTCGTCGGAGGCGCCGTCGAGGTGCAGACCTTCCCGCCGTGCCGCGTACCAGATCCACCGCAGGAAGTCGGATTTCGCGGAGAACACATCAGGGGCTGACTTCACGCCGACCGAGGTGCTGTATTGGGTGGCGCTGCCGGCCCACTGCGTGGCCGGGCCAACTGCCAGCGTTGAGGGCTCAACGCCTTCCGCGAGCTGCGGCAGCGCCCTGGCGACCCGTGTAAGTAGAGTGCACACCTGGTCGGGCGGATCGGTAGACAAGAACGTGGTCACGATAAGCAGGGTGTGCGGTCCGTCTGGTCGGCTCAGGTTTGTGAACGAGGTGCCGGCCAGTATCGAGTTTGGGATGATTTCGAGCCCACCAACCTTTGCAAGGTGCACGGCTCGCCAGTTCACTTCGATAACCTGCCCGCGCGTCTGCGCGACCATCAGCCAGTCACCGATCTCGAAAGGACGCTCAAACAGCAACAACATCCCGGACACGACCTGTCCGACAGCGTTCTGCAGCATCAAACCGACGACCACGCCCCCGACTCCCAGGGCGGTCAACAGGCCCGTGACCTTGACACCCCAGACATTGGACAGGATTAGCGCCAGACCCACCGCGATCAGCAACAGGCGGGTGATGTCGACGAAAATAGACGGGAGCCGTTTGCGCCATGAGCCCTCCGGGGCTCCTTGAAATAGGACAGAATTGAGGCCGGACAGCGCCAACACCACTACCACGAAGCCGGCAGCCGTAGTGATGATCCGCACCCAGGTGTTCCCAACAGGTATCTGGGTGGCCCCGACGAGCAAAGCCAACAGCGCCGCCAAGGGCAACAGATAGTTGCGCAGCAGGTTGACCGGCCTGGCGAGGTTGCTCTTCTTGCGCACCAGCACCCGGTGTAACTCGGTGAGAATGATGAGCCCGACCGGCAGTCCTATCGCAACACCCAACGCCCAGTAGAACCAGGACGTTCCGAGCAAGTTCACGGCGTCTCCGACAATCGCCAGATCGGCTGGTCGGAACCCCTGACACTGATCGTGCCGGCCGGGGTGAACTGCCGCGTGTCCTGCATCACCGCGAAGACCTCCTCAGTGACGTAGATGCCTCGTTCTGGCGTACCTCCGTGCACCTGGTAGGCCAGGCTCACCGCGGACCCCCACAGGTCGTAGGTGACCCTCGACGCCCCCACCAGGCCACTCACGGCCTTCCCGGTGGTGATTCCGGCGCGAAGGCCGATGCTGTCGCCGGCCCCGGTGTTGAAGCGGTCGACGATGTGCTGCATCTCTAGCGCAAAGTCAACTGTTCGGCGCACATTGTCCAGCCGAGACGTGACGACCCCGCAGGCGGCGAGGTAGCCGTTGTGCAGCGTGCGGACCCGCTCGATACCCAGGGCTTCGGCGGCCGAGTCGAACTGCCGGAACAACGTATCTAACTTTCCCACCAGCTCATCACCCGTTAGATCGGTTGACATCTCTTCGAGCCCGACGACATCGGCGTAGATGACCGAAATGTCCTGATGTTCTGCTGCGATGGTCTGGTCTCCCTGGCGGTAGCGTTCTACCAGCGGCTGGGGCATCAACGACAGCAGCAGGCGGTCGTTTTCCTCGCGTTGCTCGTTGAGCAGCCTCTCCTTGGTCTGCAGACTTCGGCTCATCTCGTTGAAAGCGGCAGCGACATCGCCGATTTCGCCCTTGGCCGTCACCGGGATGTTGACGTCGTAGTCGCCGGAGCTGATCTTGTTCGCAGCGGCCTCCAGCCGCCGGATCGGCCGCACGAACGCCCTGGCAGCGATCACTCCGGCCAGGCAGATGACGAAACTGATCACGGCGGCCGTCAGGACGAT
>JBMYXJ010000721.1:0-1888 GCA_049608285.1 Mycobacterium sp.
ATTCACTGAATCTGATGACGCTCAGCGAATTTCAGCGAGCGCAGTCAGATTGTCACCAACGGGCTACAGCTACACGCTCGACTGGGCAAGAAGTCGCCGCAACCTCCCTTACCTGCTCGGTAACGTGTGAGACATGGATCCTGTGGGGCCACTAATCGGTGCGGCAGCTAATGCGATCGCAGGCTCAGTTGTAAAAAGTCCCAGCGGCCGAATTACTGTCACCTCGGATCGTGATTCCTTCGGGCTCGGCGGTCGGCCGCACTCGGTCTTCGTTCCGGCGACCTCCGTTGACGAGCTCGCACCGCTGGCCGACCTCACCCGCAACCACTACAGCAAGCCGTACCAATGGGTAGAAAGCCAGCACGGCTGTGACATTTGGCGAACCACTTTCCAGTTCGTCGTTCACGCGCACAACGCCTCCGTCGACATCGTTGGAGCTGTGCCGCTGGTAGAAGCAGCCAACGTGCGACCAGGTCTAGCGCTTGTGAAGCCTCCAGCAGGAGGGCCTATGGAGATTCGGCATCTCGCCATTAACCTTGATGAGGCGACTTCCGAGCACCGGAACCTGGGCGACAGCGTGTCGGTTCGAGAACTCGGGAAACCAGACCAGCCAGTATCCCTACTCGCGGAAACCTTGAAGCCTGGGGAGTCCACGCTTTTTCACGTCGAGGCGTATGCGGCGAAAGGCACGTATAGGTGGGCGCTGAATCTGCGCATGCTAGTGGACGGCAGGGAACGTACCGAAACGCTGCTACACAACGAACGCCCGTTCGTCACGATGCACGAAGGTGACCCCGCCATCACAGGTCGATACCTATTCGTTGATGGCCAGTGGGTGCCTCAGGTGTAGTGCGACCGATCGCTGCAGTGGCCCGGCTTCGGCCGCCCGATGGGACATCGCTGCAAGTTCTCACAGTACCTAGATGGGGGTGCAGCCAAACGGACATGAGCGCGCGAGCAGCCCTGCTGTCCCTGCCTCGTTATATACAGTTCGGTTCGATTCAGTTCAGACTTTTAAGCACACACACCTTCGGGGGCAGCGACCATGATCACCGGCGAGTTAAAGAGCAAGGTGGACCGGGTCTGGGACGCGTTCTGGTCGGGTGGGATCTCCAACCCGCTGGAGGTGATCGAACAGATCACCTATCTGCTGTTCATCCGCCGCCTCGATGACCTGACCATCCTGGCGGAGAAGAAGGCGAAGCGGACCAGCACGACCGAAAAAACGATCTTCGGACCCGATCAGCAGGACCTGCGGTGGTCGGTGTTCAAGAACCAGGAGCCGGCGCGAATGGCCCGGACCGTCGGGGACGAGGTGTTCCCCTTCCTGCGGTCCCTGGGCGGGGACGGTTCCACCTACTCCGAGCACATGAAGGACGCTCGGTTCACCATCCCGACCCCGGCGCTGCTGTCGCGGGTGGTCGACATGCTTGATGACATCCCGATGGCCGACCGCGACACCACCGGGGACCTGTACGAGTACCTGCTGGCCAAGATCGCCTCCGCAGGGGTTAACGGCCAGTTCCGGACCCCGCGCCACATCATCAAGCTGATGGTGGACATGACCGCACCGCAACCCACCGACGAAATCGCCGATCCGGCCGCGGGGACCGCGGGGTTCCTGGTCGCCGCCGCGGAGTACGTCCGCGACCAGCACCCGCAGGCGCTGACCGACGTCGCGCAGCGGAACCACTTCCACCACAGCATGTTCCACGGCTACGACTTCGACGCGACGATGCTGCGCATCGGTTCCATGAACATGCTCATGCACGGCGTGGAGGCACCCGACATCCGCTACCGGGACTCGCTGTCGGAAGGTGCCAGCGGCGCCGAGGACCGCTACACCCTGATCCTGGCCAACCCGCCCTTTGCCGGGTCACTCGACAAC
>JBMYXJ010000722.1:0-1875 GCA_049608285.1 Mycobacterium sp.
GCGACGGAAGCCAAGCCCGAACCCAAACCGGCCGCAGCCGAGGCAGCAGCCCCACGCGGTGACGGCACCCCGTACGTCACGCCGCTGGTGCGCAGGCTGGCCACCGACAACAATGTCGACCTCGCCTCTGTCAGGGGCACCGGCGTGGGCGGTCGCATCCGCAAACAGGATGTTCTCGCGGCAGCCAAAGAGAAAGACGCGAGCAAGCCCGAGCCCAGCGCCGCAGCTCCGGGCAAGGCGTCACCGGCGGCTCCTGTTCCGGATTCTGCATTGGCTCATCTACGCGGAACCACCCAGAAGGCCCACCGGATTCGTCAGATCACGGCCAAGAAGACACGCGAGTCACTTCAGACGACAGCGCAATTGACGCAGACCCACGAAGTCGACATGACCAAGATCGTGTCCTTGCGAGCGAAGGCGAAAGGAGGATTTGCCGAACGGGAGGGCGTCAACCTGACTTACCTGCCGTTTATCGCCAAAGCCACGATCGACGCGTTGAAGATCCACCCGAATGTCAACGCAAGCTACAACGAAAACGCTAAGGAGATCACCTACTACGACGCCGAGCATCTCGGCTTCGCGGTCGACACCGAGCAGGGCCTGCTGTCGCCGGTGGTCAAGAACGCCGGCGACCTGTCCCTGGGCGGGCTGGCACGTGCAATCGCCGATATCGCGGCCCGCGCCCGCTCCGGCGATCTCAAGCCCGACGAGCTCTCCGGCGGCACGTTCACCATCACCAATATCGGCAGCCAGGGTGCGCTCTTTGACACCCCGATCCTGGTTCCGCCGCAAGCGGCGATGCTAGGCACCGGGGCGATCGTCAAGCGGCCGCGGGTGATCGTAGACGAGTTCGGCAACGAGTCGATCGGCGTGCGGTCGGTGTGCTACTTGCCGCTGACCTATGACCACCGCCTGATCGACGGCGCTGACGCCGGGCGCTTCGTCACCACGATCAAACGTCGTCTCGAAGAAGGCGCCTTCGAGGCAGACCTCGGTCTGTAGGCAACAGTGTCGACGCCAACAGAACCGGTTATCGCTGTCGCGGGATCTTCCGGCCTGATTGGTACCGCGTTGGTCTCCGCGCTGCGCGCCACCAACCACCGGGTGCTGCGCATTGTGCGAAAGGCACCGTCGAACGCCGATGAGGTGTATTGGAATCCAGACAGTGGCGAGTTCGATCCCGACGCGCTGCACGGCGTAGACGCGGTCGTCAACCTGTGCGGGGTGAACGTCGGCCACAAGCGATGGTCTGGCGCGTTCAAGCAGAGCCTGCGCGACAGCCGTATCGGACCCACCGAAGTGCTCTCATACGCGGTCGTCGAGGCCGGCGTGCCCGTCTTGATCAATGCGAGCGCCGTGGGTTACTACGGCGACACTGGCAGCCATCCGGTCGATGAGACGGCCGCTCCCGGGTACAACTTTCTCGCCAGGCTCGCAGTGGACTGGGAAGCCGCGACTACCGGGGTAACGCGCGCTGGCCAGCGGGTGGTGTTGACCCGCACCGGCCTGGTGATGGCACCGTCGGGTGGCATGCTGAGCAGGCTCAAACCATTGTTCTCGCTGGGTTTGGGCGCGCGTCTGGGCAACGGCCGCCAGTACCTGCCTTGGATCAGCCTCGAGGACCAGGTGCGCGCACTGCTGTTCGCGATCACCCACGATGAGCTAGCCGGACCCGTCAATTTCACCGGGCCTGCCCCGGTCACCAACGCTGAGTTCACCACCACGCTCGGGCGCACAGTGAATCGTCCGACCCCCATGATGGTTCCCGGATTCGCGCTGCGGACGGTGTTCGGCGAGTTCGCCGACGAGGGTCTGCTGGGGGGCCAGCGCGCGATTCCCGCGGCGCTGGAGCGTGCAGGTTTCCAGTTCCATCAC
>JBMYXJ010000723.1:0-1872 GCA_049608285.1 Mycobacterium sp.
AGTCAGCACTGTCTGACCGAGGCAACGTGGTCACCTTCGCGTTCGAGCACGACCGGTACATCGGACACAGGATCGGGATCTACAGCCCCGACGGTCATCCCGTTGGGACTCCGTCGCACTCAAGGAACACCGAGTACATCTACGTCGGCGGCTTGAGGGTCGACCCAGTTCAACTCGAGTTGGAGCTACCTGGCTGACGGTAACTCGCGCAGATATATGACCCCGGCCCGGCGCCCTACGCGGCCATCGACGGCGAGCCTCGAGACATGTCGATCAACTTCCCTTTCGGCCATGCCGAGCATCGTGGTCAGTCGACGGCGGCGTATTTCGCCGCCTTCGTCTCTGATGAGTTCCAGGATCACCTGGTCGACTCGCCGAGACCGGTTGGTGATGAAGCGAGACACGGACCCGAGGTCTGCCAGATCGAGATCACCTCGAGCTGACGCAGCGTCGACGGCCGCCCTAGTCGTCCTTGCCGCATGAGCAACGGAAGCGCGCGAGAAGACGTAGAGAGTGTCGGGTCGACCTCGACGGCTTGACAAGGATCGCCGCGCATGGTCGCCCATCGGCATCACCCTACGGTCTGTCCCGATCAGCCGCTTACTCCTCAGGGCTGCGAGACATCGAGACAGACGTAGGCGCATGCGAGACCGAGTTGCAGAGGGAGATAACCGGTTGACCTCCCGCCGCGCCGCGTGAGCTCGCCGGATTAGCGCCCTCACCTTCGCCTCCGGCGCCCCTGACTCAAGGTTGGCGATCGATGCTGAAATACGTCCTATTTTGTTAGATAAAGGCGTCCCCATCTTCGGGAACTCTATACCGCAGGACAGCCAACCGACAAGCTAGCTTGTCGGCCGCGTTCGCCCCGTGACACCGTCGAACACATGTCACGAACAAACCAAATTGACCTCGCTATCGCGGTAGGCCTGGAGGCAAACGCGTCGCTGGACGACGTGCTTGAGGCCGCCAAAACCAAGATCGACCAGCTCGATGCGGTCAAAGTCTGGGTTATGATCAAGGACAAGCGCTATGCCGTCGTCGCTGCTACGAGCGAGACCCGAGCAGCAACTCTCGCCGCCGAGTGCCAACCAACAGGCCCCTGGGATGAAAACCGCGAGGGCTGGACCGTCTTCCGAGGCCCGCTGCTACTTGGCGGCGGCTTTGAGCCGGAGGCTACGCTTTTAGTCGGGGTAGCCGCAGACGAACTTGTCGCGGAACGGCAGGCAGTCTAGGGGGGCCGCGCAGCACCCCTCGCCTGGCTCACAGAACTGGTAGCATCCGAGGGGCAGTGTCGCCTCGACAGCGCACCCGCAGTTACGCGGCGCACAAAAGCTGCCCCCTTCTAGACCTACGCACCAGTAGTCCGTTGATGGGCATGTCCATCCACCTCCGCACGGAAGCGAGGGAAGGACGCAGGGATCTACGCCAACGCCAAAGCTGGGGCACATGTAGCCGTGCCCCAGCTCGGGGTCGACTGGCAGATCGGTGTTGGGTCCAACGCCATCGTCCGAGCACGATGGCCCGTCGGCCCAGTCGACACAAACATGGGCCTCCTCTCCATCTGGCTCGACAGGATCGGAGCAAGCCACAAGGACGACGAGTAATCCGACAATTTTTTTCATCACATGCTCACGATCACTACGATGCCCTCGGCGCCGTCGACACCTTGGCCGCCGCCGCCGTCTGAGATCCCACCATCGCCGCCCGACGCCTGAAGCGACCCCCCGAGATCGACGTACGTCCGACACACCAGGAAGATCACGCCACCGCCACCACCGCCGCCACCGCCGCTAGTCGTATCGCTTGAGTGACCAGTTCCGCCATCGCCGCCATCGCCGCCATCGCCGCCATCGCCGCCATCGCCGCCATCGC
>JBMYXJ010000724.1:0-1854 GCA_049608285.1 Mycobacterium sp.
CAGGATTCGTCCGCCCTCAACTCTTGATTAATGGCTAAGCCCGCCCAACCCGCCCAGCCCGCCCAGCCCGTCCGGATTCTGGCTGTGATCGACGACCACTCACTCAACACCGATATTGACCGCCTGGTGGCCGCCGCCGGCCTGCAGGTGGTGCGGGCCGGGGACCCGTCCAGCCCCAAGGTGTGGGCTAGTGCGGCGGCGATTCTGCTGGATATCGATGCCGCTCGGCGTTGTGGGGAGCGGGGCTTCTGCCGGCGCTCGCGGGTGTTCCTGGTTGGTCACTCAGACCCCGGTCCCGCCGAGTGGGAGGCTGCTGTCGCTGTTGGTGCTCAGCGGGTTGTGACCTTGCCCAAAGACGATCGCGAGCTGATGACGGCCCTTGCCGCCGCCACAGAGGCATCGTCAGCCCCGCACCACAGCACACCGCGGGGGCCTGTCGTGGCCGTCCTGGCAGGCCGTGGAGGCGCGGGAGCGTCCGTATTTGCCACTGCACTGGCACAGGTCGCCGCAGAAGCATTGCTCATCGACGGGGATCCGTGGGGCGGCGGGCTCGACCTCGTCCTCGGTACCGAAACCGACTCCGGCCTGCGGTGGCCCGACCTTTCGTCCGCCGGTGGGCGCCTGAGTTATCCGGCGCTGAAAGACGCGCTTCCCGGGTGTCACGGGGTGAGCCTGCTCTCAGGCAGTCGAGAGTTCTCAGCCGACCCTGCCGGAAACAACATCAGCTCTCTGCCGTTGGCCGCGGTGATCGACGCTGGAAGTCGGGCGGGGGTCACCGTCGTCTGCGACGTGGCTCGACAGCCGACGCCGGCTGCAGAGACCGCTTTGGCCGCCGCGGACCTCGTGTTGTTGATCACAACGGCAGACGTGCGCTCGTGTGCGGCATCTGCGGCGACTGCGCAGTGGGCGTCGGCCGGGAATCCCAACGCCGCGGTGTTGGTGCGTGGCCCGTCCCCGGGTGGTCTCAGATCGATCGACATCGCTCGGATTCTGGGTTTGCCGGTTCTGGCATCGATGCGCCCCGAACCTGGCCTCCGGTCGCGTCTGGAACGTGGCGGGCTGAGGCTTCGGCGGCGGTCACCGCTGGCCATTGCTGCCCGCAAGGTGCTTGGAGTCCTTGGCCAGAGCCCGCATCTGGGACACGTCGACGGGGCCGCTCTATGAGCGCGCCGCTGATCGATCGCGTGCGAGAGCGGCTCGCAGCCGATGGCGTTCCGCTGCGCCCAAGTGTGGTGGCCGCGGCGATCCGTGCGGAGTCCGGCGGGGTGCTTGGGGATACCGAGGTGTTGACCAACCTGCGCGAACTGCAAACCGAACTTGTCGGCGCCGGGATTCTTGAACCGCTGCTGTGCAGTCCCGGCACTACCGACGTGTTGGTGACGGCTCCTGACGAGGTCTGGGTGGATGACGGGAAAAGTTTGCGAAGAAGCGCCGTTCGATTCGCTGACGAGGCAGCCGTGCGCCGGCTTGCCCAGCGGCTGGCATTGAGCGCGGGGCGCCGCCTCGATGAATCCCAACCCTGGGTTGACGGGTATCTCGGCCAACTGGTTTCAGCCCACAGCGGCGGTGCAGTCCAGGTCCGGTTGCACGCGGTGCTTCCCCCGATCTCCGCGGCAGGCACGTGTCTGTCGCTGCGGGTACTTCGACCGGCCACCCAGGATCTCGATGCGCTCGTTGAAACGGGGGCCATCGATGTCAAGGCTGGAAAGTTGTTGCGCGAGGTCATCGATGCCCGGCTGGTTCCACATCTCCGTCGGCACTGTCCTCGAATGTTCCGATCGCTCGCTGGAATTCCACCCACACGGACTTCCGGTGGTCAGCACCAAATCGCTCCAGTACAGACGCGAACGATGC
>JBMYXJ010000725.1:0-1845 GCA_049608285.1 Mycobacterium sp.
CGTCGCGGTCATCGGAGCGCTTGAGCGCTTCGACGTAGTCGGCATAGGTGAAGCAGTCGACCTCTTGCAGGTCAACAACAAGCTGCTCAGCCTCGGTCGCCGAACCGATAAGCGTGTTTGCGCCGTACGGCACACCCAGGAACTGCCGTGACACCACGTCCGATCGCTCGGACTGGCCTGCGTTTGAAGCGGTATTTCGCACCGCCAGCAGAGTTTGGAGCATCTGCTCACTTTGGCTGGAGATCTGGATAGCGGGCGAGGCTATGGCAACAGGAGTTAGGGCCATAGTGACGGCAAGGGCCGACATGGCCACTAGGCGGGCAAGCCGGGTCGCGAAACCGTGTCTGAGTTGGGGTTTCCGACTTCGGTTCAAGCGGATGGGCATGAGCTGTTCCTGACCGGAGTGCGACAGTTTCCAACACTGTACTTACTACCTAAGCCCTCGCCGGCGAGCCGAAACCAGGATCACGCGTAGTTGACCGCAGCGGGGCCCATGCCCAGTGGCCCAACAGTGTCCCAAGACGGGTTCAATCGAGCCCGACAAGGCGATCCGGCCGAGACGTCGAAAAGGCCCTGAACAGTGCTAACGCGACGTAGTCGAACAGTAGTTCACGTCCCTGAGTTCCCTGGGGGTCAAGTGGTGGTGATCGCGATGGACGAATGTCCGAGCAGATCCGCGACCGCTTTGATGTTGCTTTGATGTGCACCCCGGACTCCAGCCAGCGACCGCCGAATGACGCAAGGTGTGGACTCCCGTCTTGTCGATGCCCGCTTTCTTCGCCGCCAACTTCACCGTCCGCGCGATGTTGCGCAGAGGCGGGCGACACCGCCGAGCACCGATCCCGTTGGATCGGGGTGAGGCCTGCGGTGTAGCGGAAATGCGGCAGGGGTGGGTGGGCTGCAGGAAGCCAGATAGTTTGAGCGCGGCAACGTTTGGCCGCGTATTCAGGGAAGCCCATCTATGACATACTGCCGTTGCGATGGTGAGCTTCGAAGGTTTTCTCGGCGAGGCTAGCGGCTTTATCTGGGGCCCATGGCTGCTCATTCCGTTGCTTCTGCTGACTGGCCTGTATTTGACGGTGCTCCTGCGCGGGCTACAGGTGCGCCGACTCGGGCTCGCTTTGTGGCTGGCGTTCGTTAAGCGTAGGGATCACCCGGGGGCCGAAGGCGACATCTCGCAGTACCAGGCGCTGTCCACGGCGCTGGCTGCCACCGTGGGCGTCGGCAATATCGCAGGTGTCGCGACGGCGATCGCGCTCGGTGGTCCCGGCGCGGTGTTCTGGATGTGGTGCACAGGCCTGGTCGGTATGGCAACCAAGTACAGCGAAGCCTTCCTCGGGGTAAGGTTCCGCCGCACGGATGCCGCCGGTGAACAATCCGGTGGGCCGATGTACTACCTGCGGCGTGGCATCAAGGGGCCGCTGGGGGTCTTCCTCGGCGGGTTCTTCGCGATTGCCGGCGTGCTCGCCTCGTTCGGCATCGGCAATATGACCCAGGCGAACTCCGTTGCGGCCAACGTCAACGACGAGTGGGATGTGGCTGAGCCGGTCACCGGTGCGGTCATGGTGGTGCTGGCCGCTGTCGTGATCGTCGGCGGTATCAAGAGCATCGGTCGAGTCACTAGCTTTCTTGTCCCAGTCATGATCGTCGCGTACATACTCGGCGCGGCCAGTGTGCTTGCCCTTAACATCGGCGAAGTACCGGGAGCCTTCGGTGCCATCTTCACTGACGCCTTCACCGGTACGGCCGCCACAGGAGGCTTCGCGGGAGCGGCTGTGGCAGCTGCGATTCGCTACGGCGTCGCGCGTGGCATCTTCTCCAACGAATCGGGCCTGGGCACCGGCG
>JBMYXJ010000726.1:0-1845 GCA_049608285.1 Mycobacterium sp.
TGGCTACTGGCTTCGACCTATGGGAGGCAAATATCCCGGCGATCGAGATCATTGGCCGCAATGCCCGCAACCTTGGAAAGTGGTGGCGCGACGAGGGTTTCCAGGCCTATCAGGGGGTTTCGATTCCAGGGTTCCCGAATTTCCTCAGCCTGGCGGGACCGTACGCTTCCAGTGGGCCGTCCTTCTTCGACACGGTCGAATACCAGATGCGTCACATGAGCCGGCTGTTCAGTGAACTGCAGCAGCGTGACGCGACCACGTTCGAGGTAACAGAGGACGCCAATGCCCGGTTCCGCGAGCGCATGTCGAAACTGCTGGGCAAGACGGTCTTCGGCAGTGGCGACTGTGCCCGCTCGCGGTCCTACTATTTCAGCCCTAGCGGGGAGACGCTGGTGCGTCCGGCGTCGACCAGGCAGACCAACCGTGAGAACGATACGTTCCCGCTCAGCGATTATACGATCTGCTGAAACCCCAGCTCAGCTATGGTTTCGACGGTGCAGCTCCAGTGATGTGCCAGCATAGGTAGATGCTGGTGAGGTGCATGCTCGGACTGCTGGGGGCAATGGGCGCGGTACCAATGGCGATGCTGCAGGCTGCTATCGCGATGCCGTCGGCCGCCGCTGCCCCCTGCTCAGACGTCGAGGTGATATTTGCCCGTGGCACGGGTGCTCCGGCCGGCCTTGGCTGGCTCGGGGAGGCGTTCGTCGATTCATTGCGCGCCAAGGTTGCTGGCCAATCGGTCGGTGCTTATGGGGTCAACTACTCGGCGAGTTTCGACTTCGATGTCTCAGCGCCCCAGGGGGCCCGTGACGCCGCTGGGCGGGTGCAATGGATGGCCGATAATTGTCCCGACACCAAGCTTGTGCTCGGCGGTAATTCCCAGGGTGCCGGAGTGATCGATCTGATCACGGTAGACCCGCAGCCGCTTGGCCGATTTACCCCAACCCCGTTGTCTCCGCAGTTAGCGGACCACATCGCTGCGGTCGCTGTTTTCGGAAATCCGCTCCGCGACATTCGCGGAGGCGGTCCGCTGCCCCAGATGAGCGGCACCTACGGGCCGAAGACGATCGACCTTTGCGCGGTGGGAGATCCGTTCTGTTCTACAGGTTTCAACTTTCCAGCGCACTTCGCCTATGTCGAAAACGGAATGGTCGAGGAAGCCGCGAATTTCGTGGCAGGCCGGCTCCGTTAACAGCAGGTTCACCGAGCGTGGCAGCGAACCGAAGCTCGGGTAGATCGGGGTGCGCCGCCAACCGCAGCGCCAGATCCCGGGGCAGACCAACATCCAGAATGAGCACGTGCATTCTTGTCAGGAAATGCGGTGGCTCGGTCTCCTGCACCGGTAGTCTGAAACTCAGCTAGCAATCCATGCAACGGAGCATTGGGGGGCAGATGAGGGCCGTCAACAACAAGGCTGTGCTAGGGCATACCGGACAGGATCGCCGACGGGCAAAGTGCCTTGCGGCGACAATCGCAGCGGTGCCGCTTTTCGCATTACCAGCCTTCGGCACAGCCACCGCTGCCGAACCTCGGCAACCAGCCCTGGGCGCCGCCAACTCCGCTGAACCTCAGGTGTTTGATGCTCTGACGCCTGGGGCGCGAGTGCTCACTCTCAGTTTGCTTGCTGGCGGCAACGACGACGATCTGGGTGGCATCGTGTGCCAGGATGGACGCACCTGCGTGCCCGTGCCCTACCCCTACCTATCCAGGTCCGTCGGCGTGGACGACCTGGACAACGCACTGCATTCAGAGGGGTCGCCCGGTCACCAGATCGTGTACGGATACAGCCAGGGCGCTCGCGTAGCCTCCGACTGGCTCAACGAGCACGGCGGTACCGCGGGTGCC
>JBMYXJ010000727.1:0-1843 GCA_049608285.1 Mycobacterium sp.
TTGGACGGTGCCGAACACAGCTACTGGGAGCTTGACGAGGCCAGGCTGCGTGCCGACCTCGCCCAGTGAGGACCCCGCGCGATTGTCTGGCGGACCCTTATTTCGGCAGCTGAACCCCAGATGGCCGCCTCCTGGAATACAGTTCGGCAAAGAGTTGCGCAAATTTGGTAGCCCAGCTGCCCAACGACTAATCTGTATGACGTGGTGAGGGAGCCATGAGCGTATTGCTTTTCGGGGTTTCGCACCGCAGCGCGCCGGTGTCCGTCCTGGAACAACTGAGCACTGATGAGTCCGATCAGGCCAAGATCGTCGACCGTGTGCTCGAATCTTCGCTGGTAACCGAGGCCATGGTGCTCTCCACCTGCAACCGCGTCGAGGTCTATGCGGTTGTCGACGCGTTCCACGGCGGACTCTCCGTTATCGGGCAGGTGCTGTCCGAGCACTGCGGGATGTCGCTGCACGATCTGACCAAGTACGCGTATGTCCGCTATGCCGAAGCCGCGGTGGAACATCTTTTCGCCGTAGCTAGCGGCTTGGACTCCGCGGTGATCGGTGAACAACAGGTTCTGGGCCAGGTCCGAAGGGCTTATGCCTCTGCTGAGGGCAATCACACCGTCGGCCGGACGCTGCACGAGCTGTCGCAGCGGGCTCTGTCGGTGGGCAAGCGTGTGCACTCCGAGACCGGGATTGACGCAGCGGGCGCCTCGGTCGTGTCCGTCGCACTCGACATTGCCGGGGAAAAGCTGGGCTCGCTGGCCGGCCTCACCGCCTTGGTGGTCGGCGCCGGTTCGATGGGCTCTCTGGCGACCAAGCAGCTGGCGCGCGCGGGCGTCGAGCGCGTGGATGTGGTGAACCGATCGCTGCCGCGTGCCCGCCGGCTGGCCGACAACGCCCGCCGGGTGGGGATGGAGTCCGCAGCGCACTCCCTTGACGACATTGCGTCGGTTCTCCCCCTCGCCGACGTGGTGATCACCTGTACTGGAGCGGTGAGTCCGGTGGTGTCGCTGGCCGACGTACACCGCGCGCTGTCGTCGCGCGAACGGTTTGGGGCAGCTCCGGATTACCGGGGTCCGCTGGTGATCTGCGATCTCGGCATGCCGCGTGACGTTGATGCCGCGATCGTGGGATTGCCCGGTGTGTCCGTGATCGACATGGAACGTATACAGCGGGATCCGTCTGCGCGTGCGGCCGCCTCTGACGCCGAGGCAGCCCGCACGATCATCGGCGCCGAGGTG
The DNA here is from genome assembly GCA_049608285.1 of Mycobacterium sp. Taxonomy (GTDB): domain Bacteria; phylum Actinomycetota; class Actinomycetes; order Mycobacteriales; family Mycobacteriaceae; genus Mycobacterium. The sequence goes on from JBMYXJ010000727.1 coordinate 1,236, forward strand.
TCCAATTATCTTGCCGGGCAGCGCATCGCTGAGGTCACGCCGACCGTCACCGCCCTGCGTCAGCGCGCCGCTAACGTCGTTGAGGCGGAGCTACTGAGGCTGGACAACCGATTGCCCAGCCTGGACGCCGGCCATCGCGACGAGATCGCAAAGACCGTCCGCCGCGTCGTGGATAAGCTTCTGCACTCGCCGACGGTGCGGGTGAAGCAGTTGGCCAGTGCGCCTGGCGGTGACAGCTACGCCGAGGCCCTGCGCGAGCTGTTCGAACTCGACCAGCAGGCAGTCGACGCGGTCGCGGCAGGTGAGTTTCCTCTGGTCGACGGAGCGGGTGTATTCACCCTGGCCACGCGACGCGACGAATTCAATTCAGGGACAACCGATCTCGACAAGACTGAGTGACGCACTTCTGCGCAAAGCGGGAGGGAACTCAGCTCCATGAAAGCTGCTAAGTGATCCGAATTGGGACCCGGGGGAGCCTGCTGGCGACAACCCAGGCTGGTGTTGTCAGAGACGCTTTGGTGGACCGCGGCCATTCCGCCGATCTAGTCATCGTGTCGACTGCCGGAGATCGCTCCGACGCTCCCATCGCCGACATCGGTGTCGGGGTG
>JBMYXJ010000728.1:0-1836 GCA_049608285.1 Mycobacterium sp.
TCTCTAGCGCCGAGTTGAATCTAAACGGATTGATCGGTCGTGCTCCTCTTTGAGCGCAGAAGCTCTTTCATCGCCTGTATCGCCGCCAGACCGCGCTGACGGCGCGCCTCGACCAATTTCGGCGGGAGCGGTAGCGCCGGCGGGAAGGCTTTGTGTGCGGGCGGCGGCGTGCGCTCCACGCACAGTGCGAGGAATTCGTCCAGCGACGGCGGCCAGCCGTGACGCCCGTCCGGGTCGATTCTCACCCTGGCGCGCAAGGCGTCGATGCCGCGCTTCAGGCTTTCGCGGCTCAGCGCTCCCAGTTCTGCCCGCCAACTCGCCGGCGGCGCGTCGCCCCATTGGCTGGTCAGCCGGTGGCCGTAGCGCTCCATCAGGATCCGCCAGAGCCAGTCGACAGGCGCGGCCTCATTCTCCCGGGAGGCGCGTGCCGGTGGCTTCGATGACGCGGTCGAGCGCTGAGATAGGGCGCGTCTGCCCGTTTGGGCGATGTGCTGCATGGGCTGGTGCTCCTGGGGGTTGACCGCGGGTTGCGACAATCTCGGCGACAAAGCCGCGGTAGAACGCCGGACTGGCCGGTTGTGGCTGCTTGGCATGGGCGGCGGCGATGGCGTCACGCGCCTCGCCGATGGTCACGGAGTCCGCCACCCACTGGCGCAGCATCTGGGCGACGTTGACGGCGTGTACCCGGTCGATGGACCAACCGCCCTCGCTGACAAGCCAGGCGGCCCAGTTGCCATGCGCAAGCGGCACTTCGCCGTCCGGGAGGGTGTCGGGTATCTCTCGCTCGTCTCGCGCCGCGCCGCGCGCTAAGCGGAGCGAAGCGGAGCGATCCTTTCCCTTCGTATCGGATCGGATCGTATCCGGCGGGAGCGTTCCAGGACCGTTCGTGGAATGCTCTCGGAGCACTCCGGCACATAAATCCTGGGGCGTTCCAGGACCGTTCGCGGAATCCAGGCCTGGATAGCGGGGCTTCTGGGGCTTGTCGATCCGTTGGTGATTCCACCCCGTGATCTGCAAATACCCTTCGCCGTCAACGACATAGGCCACGAGAAGGCCGGCTGCGATCAACTCGTCAAGCCAGGCGCGTACTTCGTCGACGTCGAACGGATCCCCGGGGAAGACCTCCATCTTGATCTGCCGTGGCTTGTTCGGATGCCGGCCGGCGTCGTCGCTGAATGTCCATAGCCCGATGAACAGTAGGCGAGCGTTCGTGGAACATTCCGCGACCTGTTCCGAGGTCCAGAATTCCGGCTTGATTGTGCGGATGCGGGGCACGCCTAGATAGCCGCTTGCCTAGAACTCGCGTAGCGAAATAGCTCTGACGCGTGCTGATAGCAGCCGTCACCCATTGCCTGGCACTCCCTACCTTTCGCGCGCAACTCATCGACCGATAGATGGTCCACCGGCACGATGACCTGCTGCTTGTTGCGCGTGACCAGATAAGCCCGCTGCAGGCGCTCGAATCCTTCAAGCACGAGTTGCTTGTCCGCCTCGACCTCCGCCCTGGGCTTGAAGCGATGGAGGTAGCGCCGAACACAATCTCGAACCCACGAGGAAGCACCCAGGCGGTAGAACGGCGCGTCGTCCCCTTGGATGTACGGGTGGTCAAGCATGATCTGGTGCGCCACCCAGTCGGCCTGCACCGTTTCCCCTGCATCAATGCTTCCAGTGACGAGGCTATCGATCTCGGCCAGCACTTCCGCCTCTTTCATCGCTCCGATACCTCTTTGTCCAATCGCGCCAACCAACCGCGGGCACGGTCAATCAGGGCGTGCATGCCGGCGACCTCGAAGGGCTCAGCCCCTCGGACGATTGCAGCCGGGTCGTACTTGTCGG
>JBMYXJ010000729.1:0-1829 GCA_049608285.1 Mycobacterium sp.
GCCTCTGGCGCCTCGCCGCCGGTGTCGCTGGATTCTGGGGCCGCGGCCTGCTCGGCGGGGGCGGGTTTGCCTTCCGGCTGGACGCCGCCGGTGTTGCCACCGCGGGTACGTCGCCGAGTTCGGTTGCTTCGACGGGCCGGCTTGTCGCCTCGGTCCTCAGAGCTGCGCCCGGGCTCTCGCTTGGCCCTGTGGCCAGGTCGGGCCGAGCCGATCTTGCCGGTGGCATCGGGCGGGATGTTGAGTTCCTCGTACAGGTGGGGCGAGCTTGAGTAGGTCTCGGCCGGATCGGGTGTCTCCAGCCCCAGCGCCTTGTCGATCATGGTCCAGCGGGGCAGTTCGTCCCAATCGACGAGAGTGACGGCGATACCGGTCTTGCCTGCGCGCCCTGTGCGGCCGATGCGGTGCACGTAGGCCTGCTCGTCTTCGGGGATCTGATAGTTGATCACATGCGTGATGTCGTCTATGTCGATGCCGCGAGCGGCCACGTCGGTAGCGACAAGCACGTCGACCTCGCTGGTACGGAAGGCCTTCAGTGCCTTCTCGCGCGCGGCCTGGCCGAGGTCGCCGTGTACGGCACCGACCTTGAACCCGCGTTCGGCGAGTTCGTCGGCTACCTTCTGGGCGGTGCGTTTGGTGCGCGTGAAGATCATCGTCGCGCCTCGGTCGCGGGCTTGCAGAATGCGCCCGACCATCTCGACCTTATCGAGGGCGTGGGCGCGGTAAGCGAACTGCTCGGTGGTGTCGTGGGTGGCCGCGGAGTGCGGCGCCTCGGCCCGGATGTGCGTCGGCTGGTTCATGAACGTGCGGGCCAGGGTGATGATCGGATCCGGCATGGTCGCCGAGAACAGCATCGCTTGACGCTTGTCCGGGATCTGCTTGAGGATCCGTTCGATATCAGGCAGAAAGCCCAGATCCAGCATTTCGTCGGCTTCGTCGAGTACCAGCTTGGACAGGCCGCCGAGTTGTAGATGCCCTTGCTGAGCTAGGTCGAGAAGGCGACCGGGGGTGCCGACGACGACGTCCGCGCCCTTCTGCAGCGCCTCGATCTGCGGCTCGTACGGGCGTCCACCGTAGATCGCGACGACCGACAGCGGGCGACTGTTGCCTTCGTGCTCAGCCACCAGGTGCTTCGATGCCACTTCGAGATCACCGAAGACCTGCAGACACAACTCACGGGTGGGCACGACGATCAACGCTCGCGGTATGCCGCTGAGCGGGCGTTCGGAGTCTCCGGTGATGCCGTGTAGCAGTGGCACGCCGAAGGCATAGGTCTTGCCCATGCCCGTGCGAGCCTGGCCGATCAGGTCGTCGCCGGCCAGTGCCAGTGGAAGCGTCAGCTCCTGAATGGCGAAGGGTTGTTCGATGCCGGATTCGGAGAGCGCGCGCACGATTTCTTCGCGCACTCCGAGTTGGGCAAACGACGGACTGGTATGCGGGATTACGGGTGTCATGCTGGGGAAACGAAGCCTTTCACTGTCATTCATTCTCGTAGCGTTCACGCGCGCACGAGTTGTGAAGAGAACTCCGTTGGGCCCTGCGCTGCGGAGGCGGGGCGTCTGCGTGCACGCACATTGTCAAGGTGGTCAAGGTGTCTGTGGCTTGCGCCAGCCGACGTGACCTGGATCGATCTGTCGACATTCGCGTCGACACCAGCACTATGGTAGCCGGTCGGTAAGCCCTGCGGTTCCCACGCTCGTCTGAGGCGCGTCGGCGTTCTACAGTTAGGCCATGACTTCGACGCCAGCGGCAGCCGCCGGTCCTGGGCCTGCGGGGGAGCGCAGCGACCCGGACACGGCGAGCGTTTCCAGTGTGTCGGCTGTGTCGTCTGA
>JBMYXJ010000730.1:0-1821 GCA_049608285.1 Mycobacterium sp.
GGGTTCCGATTCGCCGGGATCGAACAGTCCGAGGACTACATGAAAATTGCAGCGGCCCGCATCGCAGCCGAGGAGAAACCTGATGCTACAGCATGAACCTGACACAATTGTGGACAACGCTGTCGAGGAACTCCTCCAGCGGGCGGCAGCCGTGAACCTGTCCCGCCGCGACATCGGCGCTTTGCTGGGGGTGTCCTCGCAGGCGGTCCACAACTGGGCGCACAAGCGGTACCGGACGGACAACGTAGTCACGTTCCTACGGATCATCGACTTGAACACACGACTGGCCACAATGTCCGAAGGGGAGCAGGCGGCGATTCGTACGAACCTTAACCGCCGCAAGCGGTGGGTCTCTGCCATGGTGAGTAACTGAAGTGGCCGAGGTAGCCCCAGTCGGGGACACTACCGAGCAATTCCTGCGGGCGCTTTGGCCCGACACAGGGTTCCGGTGCCTCACCTCGGTGACCCCGGGCGCCAGGGGAATGCGGCACCACTGGGTGGCGGACGCCGCTGTGGCTGCCAGCACAGCCCGCACTCTCAGCCAGAATGGAGACGATGCCTACTTCGGGCTGTCCGTGTTCTCCGAGGCGCAGCGCCGCGCCGCCTGTGTTGAAGCCGTCAAGTCCTTCTGGGCGGACCTGGATGTTGGCCCGACCAAGGGCTACGCCACGGTCGAGGACGCCATCGCCGCCTTGCTGGACTGGTGCGCAAAGACCGGGGTTCCGGTTCCGACGTACATAGTTCTGTCTGGCTCGGGCTTGCATGCCTATTGGGCGCTGTTGAACGCTGTGCCCGCCCTGCGCTGGCAGGCGGTTGCCGATCGGCTGAAGTCCCTCATGCTGGCGACAGGGCTGAAGATCGATCCCACCCGCACAGCGGACAGTGCGTCGGTTCTGCGCGTCCCCGGCACCATGAACTACAAGCACGACCCCGCACCGGTCACGATACTACAGGACTCCGGCACGCGGTTCTCCGTGGAGGAGATCGAGGCGCGCTTGCCCATGACGGGCCCGCGTCCAGTCAACAACGCAGCCCCGGAGTCGGCGTGGACCGCAGGGCTGCAATACGACCTCCCCCCCGCCAAGATCGAACCCATCGTTGCGCAGTGCCGCCAGATGGCCGGAGCCCACCAGACGCGTTGTGACAACATGGAGGAACCGCTGTGGCGCGCCGTCCTGTCCGTGCTGTGGCGGTGTGAGGGCGGAGAGGGCCTCATCCATGAGTGGAGCAAGGGGGACGACCGGTACGACTATGACGAGACGCAATCCAAGGCTGAAGCCACCAAAGGCCCTCAGTCTTGTGACCAGTTCGCAGCCTGCAACCCGACGGCGTGCGCTGAGTGCCCTCTGAAGGGCAAGATCACCAGCCCCATACTTATTGGCACCGACCTGCCCGCCCCCGAGGTTCGGGAGGATGACGAGGCCCCCGATGACCGGCTTAACTCTGTGGACGACTTCCGGGTTTCCGCCGCCGGCGTCTACGTCACCATGCTGAATGACGAGACCGGGGTCGAGGAACGCAAGCGCATCACCTCTTGCCCCATCTGGGTGTTGGAGAACCGCGAGCGCGCCCGTGCGGAAGACGAGCCGGACATGTCATCCCTCATGTTGCAGTGGCACTCACTCGACGGGCGGAGTCGCCGGGCGTCGATCCTGCAGCACGAGGTCCACGACGCCCGGGCCTTCACCAAGTGGCTGAGCGACCAGAACCTCATCGCCATGGTGGACAATATGAAGATGCTCCAGGTGTACCTCACGCGGTACACGCGGGAACTGATCCGACAGGGCCGTGTCCAGACGTACTACGACCGCCTGGGGTGGT
>JBMYXJ010000731.1:0-1810 GCA_049608285.1 Mycobacterium sp.
TCGCATGCCTTCGAAGATTCCCACAGGCGAAGACTAAACCGCGCCCAGGGTAGGTTCGGACACGAATTTCTTCTGGCGTTCCCCAGATGCGTCGAATCCGAAAGACTGCTGGGAAGTGACTCAGGACGCCGCTCTGAGGGTGATTTCCGCGATGTCGGAGCGGCTCTCACCATCTACCGATCCGAGAGTTGAGATCCACACAAGCACGTTCGATGTCGGTGAGGCGTCGTCCACCTCGATGGTGTTGGTCCCCGGTTTCACCGGTTTCGGTTTGGTGAGTGCGGTGGTGTCGGCAAGCTTCGACGGCGTCGCTGTGGGTGAGGACCGGATCTGCACGGAGGTTCCGGTGCTGTTGACGTCGATGGTGACCGACCCGATAGTTGCCGGTTTCGAAAGCTGCAGGATCAAGCCCACGCCGTTCTTGAACGCAGGAAACGGTACCGCGTCGGAATAGGTGTCGGTGGGCCAGACTGTTGTCGGATCGCCATCGATTGCGAGCCCGGCCAACTCCGGGGCGTCGGCATCACCTCCGGGTGAAAAGACCGTTGCACGAACGGGTTTGAGGACTGAACCAGGGGCGACGCCTTCCGCCGAGGTGGGGGCGTTCAGGCCGAGTTCCTCGCCGCCGAGTCCGTCGCCGACATCGCCAAAGATCCGGCCCAGCACCGACGCCAGCACGATCACCGCCACGATGACGACCGCGGCCGCCACCCCGAGTCCGATCATGAGCCCCCTGCGCTGGCGCAGCCCAGGCTCGGGCTCAGATGCCGACCCGAGCAACCCCTCGTAGCGGGTCTTGGGTGCGGCGGCCTCGGCCCGTTTGATGTGCTCGGTTCGGTCTGCGATCGCGGTGGCCTGCTGGAGCAGGTTCAGCAGGGTGGGAGCGCTGCGAATGCCGCCGCCCTCTTGGACTGCGTGCGACGCGGCGGCTGAGATCTGGAATGGGATGTCGCGATCGATAGCCCGGGGCTCGAGGGGCTGTCCCGCAGCGTCCTGATCGGCGGGGGCGAGCCCACTGGGTTCACCGAATTCCGGCAGCGGCCAACGAGCCACCAGCAGCGCATATAGGGCCGCACCGATTCCGCGGATGTCTTCATCGGGCGTGGCGTCGGGCATCGTCGCCGGGAACGCGAGGGCTACCTCGCCCTCGATGCTGACCCGGATCCTGCTGGGATGGTCAAGTGACAACGTCACCCCGCTGCGGTGCGCGGCATCGGCGGCCGCTGCCAGCGACTGGATCGCCCGGGCCCCGCCGGTCGGAGACGGAGAAGTGTCGGCAACCTCGGTCAAGGAGCCGCCGCGGATCCATTCAGAGACCACCAGGCCGCCAGAACCAATGCTGACGACGTCGAGTACGCGCGCCACCCCGGGTAGGTCGATACGGCTCAGCCGCTGGGTACGCGCCAGAATTTCCTGGACCTGCCCGTCGGGCAAACTTCCGTCGGGACTGACGAACGTCAGCGCCACTTGGCGATCCAGCGCGGTGTCGAGCGCCTGCCAGAATTGGAGGTGGGGTGGGCCCCCGTGGAAAACCAAGAGCCGGTAACGCTTGTCGGCGATCAGGGCGCCGGGAATCAGCTGAAGATCCCCGGCGGCGATGGCGCTATCGATGGGTGGTTCCCGAGGCGGCTCGCGTGTCGGGTCTCCGGCGTAGTCGGCAGGCGGGTGGGCTGCGGACCTCGGCGGGTTCCCTGGGCCGGACGGCTTTGCGTGCGCACCGAAAGCTTCTGGTACATCGGGCTGAAAGTCGTCAGCCGACGGCCGGGCCTGAGCAGCGGGCCCGGGCGGACGCTCGATACGGGTGGTCGGG
>JBMYXJ010000732.1:0-1809 GCA_049608285.1 Mycobacterium sp.
ACTGAGAACACGGCGCAACCCCCGGCCCCCCAGGACTTGCCCGAGGTCACCCGTAGGCCAATGAAGGCTGGGACTGTCTCTGCGTCACTTCCGGTCTTCCCGTGGGACACCCTGTCCGAGGTGACCGCGGTGGCGCGGGCACACCCCGACGGCATCGTTGACCTGTCAGTCGGCACGCCGGTCGACCCTGTGGCGTCGGTCATCCGGGACGCGCTTGCGGCCGCCAGCGCCGCGCCCGGGTATCCGACCACCGCCGGCACGCCAGCGTTGCGGGAATCAGTCGTCGGTTCACTACGACGCAGATACGGCATCGCTGATCTGGCGCCCAGTGCCGTCCTTCCGGTGATTGGTACCAAGGAGTTCATCTCCTGGCTGCCGACGCTGCTGGGCCTAGGTGCCGCTGACACGGTGGTGGTACCAGAGCTGGCGTACCCCACCTATGAGGTCGGTGCACTGCTTGCGGGAACAGCGGTGCTGCGGGCCGACTCGCTGACTCAGCTGGGTCCCGCAGCCCCGCAATTGGTGTACCTAAACTCGCCCAGCAACCCGACCGGCAAGGTGCTGGGTGTCGACCACCTGCGCAAAGTCGTGGAGTGGGCTCGGGAGCGCGGAGTGCCGGTTGCCTCCGACGAGTGTTACCTCGGGCTCGGATGGGATCAGGTGCCGATATCGGTATTGCACCCGGAGGTGTGCGATGGCGACCACACCGGTCTACTGGCCGTGCACTCCCTTTCGAAGACATCGTCGTTGGCCGGCTACCGCGCGGGCTTCGTCGCGGGTGATCCCGCCCTCGTGGCCGAACTGCTGGCGGTTCGCAAGCACGCGGGCATGATGGTGCCTGCGCCGGTACAGGCCGCGATGGTTGCCGCGCTCGACGACGATGTGCACCAAGAGGTCCAGCGCGAGCGTTACGCGCACCGACGTGATGCCCTGCTGCCCGCGTTGCGGTCCGCCGGTTTCACCGTCGATCACTCGGAGGCGGGGCTCTACCTGTGGGTCACGCGAGGCGAGCCGTGCCGTGAAACCGTCAGCTGGCTGGCGCAACGAGGCATCTTGGTCGCGCCCGGGGAGTTCTACGGACCCCGGGGAAGCCGGCATGTGCGGGTGGCGTTGACGGCCACCGATGAGCGCATCGCCGCTGCGGTGCAGCGGTTGGCGGATTCGGCCCGCTGACCCACCACCGCGGGTACTGCCCGCGCGCCGGAATTCGCCTATCGCTCGGTGGCGCGAAGCCCGAGCGCGAGCATCAAACGTTCATCGGCGTCGCCCAGCGAGATCATCAGCAGCTTCTCGATTCGGCGAATGCGGTAACGCACGGTGTTTGGGTGGACATGCAGCCGCCGAGCTGTCGCGGCGACGTCGCCGAACTCGTCGAGGTAGGCCCGCAGCGTGTGCGCCAGCACCGGGTCGCGCTCGCAGAGCTCGCGCACCCGTGGGTCAACCAGCCGGGGTTGGGCCGCGACGTGCGAAACGATTTCGTCGAGGCGCACCGTCGTGCGCGCCTCGTCTAGTGACGTGACCTGGCCGATGGCCGCCGGGTGGCGTTCGGCGCTGTCGAACACGCGGTCCACCTCGGCGCGCGTCACTGCTGCGCCGGCTAGCCCGGTCAATGGGGCGGCAGTCACGGCACGAACCTCGAAACCCAGTTCCCTGCGCAGAGCAGCCACTACGCCTCGCACCCATGATGTGACCGCCGCGGCCCCGGCGATCTTCGGTAGCAACACGTAGACCCGATCGCCCGCCGAGGCGACATGGGCGTCAACGCGAAAAGCGCTGGCGCTCAGCGCGATTACATCGGAGGGTGCTGGG
>JBMYXJ010000733.1:0-1805 GCA_049608285.1 Mycobacterium sp.
TTCCAGCCAGGGTTCAAGCTTCACTGTTGCGTGCTTGTGCCGCCAGCCCAGATGGGCGTCAGGCCGGATCAGCAGCGTGTCGGGCACCGCGGCCTCAAGTACGACGACCTCATCGCCCAGCCGGCTGATCGCCCGCGCGTGTGCCGGGGTGGTGTCGCCGCCAGTGGGTATGACCAGCGCCCACCGTCCCGCGAGCTCGCGGTGCAACCTCGTGGCGGTGCCGTCGCGTCGCCGGCAGTCCATGTCGGGTACGCGATCACCCGGACGCAGACTTATCGGAAGGCTGAGACCCAATGGAAGACCCAGTGGAATCTGTCTCTTCGGTGTCAGCGGCCCGCGCCGATAGGACACCGAGAGCTGGCTCGCCTGAGCAAGCAATCGGTCCTGCATGATCGGGCGGTTGAGCACCGGAAGAATCAACCGATCTCGCAGCACTCTGGCGACCGGGTTGGTTCCGAGTAGAACTTTGGTTACTGTGGTCGTCCCGGCTACCACATCTTTCGCAATAGGCCGCCGCTCGGCCTCGTAGCTGTCCAACAGCGTTTGGGGCGCAAGGCCTTTGGCCACCAACACCAGCTTCCATGCCAGGTTCTCCGCGTCACCGATACCGGTGTTCAGTCCCTGTCCGCCGAAGGGGCTGTGGATGTGCGCCGCATCGCCAGCCAGCAAGATCCGGCCCCGGCGGTAGTGCGAGGCGATTCGACGTTGAATCCTGAATGTTGAGGTCCACTCCGCGGCGTCGATGCGCGCCCCCGTTATGGCTGTACGGGTTGGCAGCAATCGGCACAGTTGAGCGAGGACATCGCCTTCCTCGGCCTCGACGTCGGCCATCAGACGCCATAGATTCTTGCCCGGCAACGGAAAGATTGCGAACATACCGTCTTGGTGCAGCCAAACACCGGTGCCGTCGCGACCGACAGGAAGGTCGGCGTGCACGTCGGCGAGCAGGAATCGTTCGACGACCGGGGCACCAGGGAAGTCGACTCCAGAGATTTTGCGCACCATGCTGTGCGCACCATCGCAACCCACCAGCCAGTCGGCATGCACAATCGTCGCCGGATCACCGACGGTCACGGCGAGGTTGGTCTCATCGAGTTTCGCATCGAGCACGGGTGTGCCCCACTCGACGCGCCCTCCCAGTTCGCTGCATCTTCGGCGCAGCTCGGCTTCGATTTCCACCTGCGAAACGATCAGGATCGGGTGGCTTTTGTCGAGGAGCCAGCGTCCTAGTTGCAAACGCAGGATTGGGCGGTCACCGGCATATACCGTTGCGCTCATTGTCTTTATGGCGCGCTCGGGAAGATCTCCCAGAGCATCGATGCGGTCGAGTACTTCTACCCCGCGAGGCTGCAACGCCAACGCCCGCGAGGTCGTCGCCGGTTCGTCGGCTGCGTCGAAGACGCGCACACTGACGCCACGCTCTAGCAGCGCACACGCGAGGGTGAGCCCGGTAGGTCCGGCTCCGGCGATCGCAACGTCCACCCGGTCGACCCTATCCAACACTGGGTTAGGTGCCCTAGATGGTCAGTACCGCGGCACCGGCTATCCGCCCCGCGCTCAGGTCGCGAAGTGCCTCGTCGGCCCGATCGAGTGGGTACTGCGGGTTGGTGACCTGGAGTCGGTGCCGTGCCGCGAAATGTAGGAATGCCTGCGCGTCGGCTCGGGTATTCGAGGTCACCGAGCGAACTTGCCTTTCTTGGAACAGGTGGCGCTGATAGTTCAGCGTCGGGATGTCGCTGAGGTGGATGCCTGCGATCGCCAGGGTGCCGCCCCGATCCAGCGCTTCGAGGGCGGGTAGCACGAGA
>JBMYXJ010000734.1:0-1798 GCA_049608285.1 Mycobacterium sp.
CCGACTCGCGCGTGCCCGCGACTTCGAGGTAGCCCGCCACGGCTTCGCCCGCGGCGGCGAGCGCAGCCTGCTCCGGGCCGCGCGGCGCGACCAGGAAGACACTCATCTGGACGGCCCAGGCGATTGCTCCGCCTGCCAAAACCAGCAGACCGATCTGCCAGGCCGGCAGGTTCGTCGCCGAAGCCCCCACGCCCGCAGCGCACACCAGGACGAACATGTAGGCGCCGGGCGGACCGACCGACAACGCCAAACACAACCAGACAGCAGCGACCGCGACCACTGACACCGAGGCGACCGCGACCCAGGTGACCGCAGTCGCCGAAGCGCCCACTGTCACCGCCACCGCAAACGCCACCGCAATCGCGCCCAACTGCGCCCCACGATTGGGGAAAGGGCGGTCGCTGCCATAGCTGCACGTGAACGCACCGAGGCTCGCGATGAGGCCGGCGTCGATGTCACCTGCGGCCCAGCCGATTAGGACCGGTATCGCTGAGCTCACGGCAAGCCGCAACGCCGGCCGCCACCGGTGCGGCGCCGGGCGCATCTCCAATAGTCCGCCCATCGGCAGCGGCTGGTCTTTTACCGCGGCGTCGCGCCGATGAACGTCACCACGGCCTCGGCCAACTCGGGGCCCTTGTCCTCCTGCAGGAAGTGGCCACCGCCGTCAATCGTCACGTGGGTCTGCCCCTCGGCACCCGGAACCTGGGCTCGCAGCACCGGTTCAGCCGCAGCGGTGATGGGATCAGAATCGGAGAACGCTGTCAGGAAGGGCTTCTCGAAGCGGCCCAGCGCTTCCCATGCCGCGCGATTAGCCGGGGCAGCGGGGTCATCGGGGCTGATCGGGACAAGTAACGGGAACTGCCTGGCGCCGGCCTTGTAGGCGTCGTCGGGGAAGGGCGCGTCGTAGGCTGCCTTCACTTCCGGCGTCAGCGTGGACACGCAACCACCGTCGACGATTGCCCCCACGGGGAACTCCGGGGTCTCCTGACTGAACTTCTGCCACGCCAGGAACGCCTTACCGGGGTGGTGGTCTCCGGTGGGCAGCATGGTGTTGGCTGCCACCACGCGGGCGAAGCTTTCCGGATGCTCCCCAACGTGGCGCAGGCCGATCAACCCGCCCCAGTCCTGGCACACCAGCGTGATGTCGGACAGACCGATCGCCTCGATCGCCGCCCACGTCCAGTCCACATGGGCTTGATAGGTGTAGTCCTCACGGCTCGTGGGCTTATCGCTGCGACCGAATCCCACCAGGTCGATAGCCACCGTGCGAAATCCGGCACCCACCAGCACCGGAATCATCCTCCGGTACAAGTAGCTCCACGAGGGTTCCCCGTGCAGCAGCAGCACCACCTCGCCGTCTGCCGGACCCTCGTCAAGGTAGTGCATCCGAAGACTCGTGCCGTCGCCAGAATCGACCTCCACGTAGTGGGGTTGGAAGGGGAAGTCGGGCAGGTGGACAAATAGTTCTTCGGGGGTTCGCAATACATCCATGACAAGCTCCTTTTCACTGGTGGGCGGGAATCGTTGGTTGGTCGGTGGGCGACTGTTCTTCGGCCGCATCGTGGCGCCAGCACCGAAGGCGAGCCCGCGCGGTGTCGGCGGCGTCGAGCATCGGGGTGATATCGGCGCCGACGCGGCCCAGCACCATCCCGCCCTGCAACACGGCGATAACGTTGGCGGCCAGTCGTTGCGGGTCGGCGTCGGCGCTGAGGTCCCCTCGATCCCGCATCCTGTGCAGGCCCTCGCCAAGCTGGGCAACCCAACGCCCGAAAGCGGCCTCGAGGCGGGGACGGAAGAC
>JBMYXJ010000735.1:0-1795 GCA_049608285.1 Mycobacterium sp.
GTGCGAAGAACTCCTCCAGCAGCCCGGCGCACTCCTGGGCGAGCACTCCCCCGCGCACCTGGGGACGGTGCGTCAGCCGCCGGTCGCGCACCACGTCCCACAGTGACCCGACCGCGCCGGTCTTGGGTTCCCATGCCCCGAACACCACCCGCTGCACCCGCGCCATGACCAGCGCGCCCGCGCACATCGTGCAGGGCTCCACCGTCACCGCGAGCGTGGCCCCCTCCAGTCGCCAGCCGTCGTCCAACGTGTGAGCCGCCGCCCGCAACGCCAAGATCTCCGCGTGTGCCGTGGGGTCGCCGAGCTCCTCGCGGGCATTGGCCGCGCGGGCCAGCTCGGTCCCGTCGGCGGCGATGACGACCGCGCCAATGGGCACATCGTCGGCTCCCGCGCCGCCAGCAGCCTCCAGCGCGGCCCGGATCAACTCTTGGTCAGTCACCGATTCAGACGCTTGAGCACAGCCGCCAGCTCGTCGGCGAAACCCATCTCCCTGGCGATCCGGCCCACCTGCTCGTCGGCGTACAGTTCGTCGCTCTCATCCAGGATCACACCCAACACCGCTTCGGATAGACCGATGTCGGATAACACCCCGAGGTCGCCCTCCTCGAACGGATCGGCGCCGTCGAGATCCTCGTCCTCGATGTCGGCGTCGAGTTTCTCCAGCACCTCGGCGGCGATGTCGTAGTCCAGCGCCGCAGTGGCATCCGAGAGGAACAACCGGGTTCCCGACGGGGCTGGCCGCATGATCACAAAGAACTCATCGTCAATGTCCAGAAGTCCGAAAACTGCTCCAGCGCTGCGTAACTCACGCAAATCCTTCTCGGCGGCAGACAGGCTCGTCAGAGCTGCGACGCGCATCGCGGTGCACTCCCAATTAGCGTCCTCCCGGACAACGGCCACAGCGAAACCTTCGGGCACATCCTCGGCCCGCTTCTTCGACTGTGCCCTTTGCGGTCCCATGAGCGTTCACGGTAGTCCCCCGTCAGGGCCTTGACCAGCGCATCCGTACCTCCTCCCATAGTGGGACCGCGTCGATGTGCCAACCTTGGGGGGTGACGAAAACCCCTGTATGTGTAGTCGGTCTGGGACTGATCGGCGGCTCGATCATGCGTGCAGCCGATGCGGCCGACCGGGAGGTGTTCGGCTACAACCGGTCAGCGCAGGGAGTTGAGGCGGCGCGATCGGACGGTTTCGAGGCCACCGCGAATCTCGACGAGGCGCTGTCCCGGGCGGCGGACACCCGGGCCCTTGTCGTTTTGGCCGTGCCCGTGCCGGTGCTGCCATCGATGCTGCGACACCTACGCGATGTCGCGCCGGACTGCCCGTTGACCGACGTGACCAGCGTCAAGGCAGCCGTACTCGAGGAAGTCGCCGATGCTGGCCTGCTGGGGCGGTTCGTCGGCGGGCATCCAATGGCGGGTACGGCCCATTCAGGGTGGACGGCCGGCGACGCTCGCCTGTTTGACGGTGCACCGTGGGTCATTAGCGTCGACGATCACGTCGATGCTGATGTGTGGGCCCAGGTGATGAACCTGGCTCTGGACTGCGGGGCCATCGTCGTACCGGCGCGCTCCGACGAGCACGACGCTGCCGTGGCGGCCATCTCACACCTGCCGCACCTGCTGGCCGAAGTTCTGGCCGTCACCGCGGCTGAGGTCCCGCTGGCTTTCCCGTTGGCGGCCGGGTCGTTCCGCGACGGCAGCCGTGTCGCGGCGACCGCGCCGAATCTGGTTCGGGCGATGTGCGAGGCCAACTCCGCCCAGCTGCTGCCTGCACTTGATCAGGTGCTTGGTCT
>JBMYXJ010000736.1:0-1793 GCA_049608285.1 Mycobacterium sp.
ACCCGGTCGGATTGTTGCATCACGATGGTGCCGCCGACGCGTTCGATGCTGTCCTTGGCTCCACCCGGGATGTTCATCGCCGCGGCCAGGGTGGGCGGGTCTCCAATCGCGAGAACCGTATACGGCGGGCCCAGAGTCGCGGAATCGGCGATCAGAGCGCCGGGGACACCGACGACCCACGTGCTTACTCCTACCCGCACCGAGACCTGCTCGTCGCCGCGTCTCCCCCGAATCTCCATCGCCTCAGCCCCGGCAGCCCGCAGCTCGTTGATCACGTCGAGCATCGTCTCTGCGGAGATACCTTGCGCAGGGTCCTCAATGGTCAGCGTCACCCCGGGCCCGGTTGCGGGCGCGGTGCCGATCAGAATCGAGAGTGCGGCCAGGCGCGCCCTGGCATTCTCGATCGCCGCTTGATCGCTGCTGCCGGCGGCCTGGAGCTGGGTCAGCGTCTGCTCCAGATCAGCGAGCTCGGTATTCAGCGCCGCCTCACGCTGTTGCAGTGAGTCGAGCAGCACCAGCAAGTCTGCGGGTCGCGCTGTTTCCAGCGAGTCGCCAGACTCCGTCTGGCGGACCTGGGTGGCGATTGCTACGCCCAGGAGCAGGCACAACAGCACGGCCAACACGCCGAAGACAACGTGCGACCGTCCCCGGGGGGGCGCATTGGGCACGCCGCTAGAGCTCGGTTCACCTACCTCGGGGTTCACCTGGCCCGTTGTGCCCGTTGGCTCTTCCATCACGCCCCGAAAAGCAGGCGCCGCAGCGCGGCCGCGTTGCCGAAGATCCGGATGCCGAGTACCACGATGATCGCTGTGGACAGCTGGGTGCCCACGCCCAGTTGATCCCCGACATAGACGATCAGTGCGGCCACCAGCACGTTGAAGACGAACGAGATCACGAACACCTTGGAGTCGAAGATTCGTTCCAAGTACGCGCGTAGACCCCCGAATACGGCGTCGAGGGCCGCCACAACCGCAATCGGCAGGTAGGGCTGGACGAACTCGGGGACACTGGGATGGAAGACGACACCGAGCGCGATGCCGACGACGACTGCGACGATTCCGATCAATTGGGCCCAATCTGTTTGGCGAAGTTGACTTCTCGAACCGACCCCGCGGGAAGCGTCAGCCCGTCACCGGCGGCGACAGCGACTCCGATGCTGTAGGACATCTCCAGCAGCCGCAGGCGCTGCAGGCCAGTGCTGCGGGAAAAGACATCGCGCATCGCATTTGGCGGGCCGATCGCGATGACGGTGTATGGACTGGTGATCGGCTGATTATCGACCAGAATGCCGCCGCCGGCCTGACGGATCGTCACGTTTGGGCCCACGCGCACGCCGCCCACCGCGATGGCTTCAGCGCCGCTGACCCATAGCGAGTTGACGACCAGTTGCAGGTCGCGGTCCAGGATGACCTGCCGGCTGCCCGGCACGCGTTGCTTGGACACGTCGGAGAGGTCAGGCGAACTCCCAGGATCAGTGATGGTGATGGTGAGTCCCGGCCCGATCACCGGGGTGACTCCCGCCGCGGAGTTGGCTTCGTCCAGGTTCTCCAGCAGTTGCCGGCCGGTCGCGTCTCCTTCGAGACGCATGCGCCGTTGAGTGTTCACCTCGGCCGCCACCCGGTCTCGGCGGGCGGTGAGCTCGACGGTGGCTGCCTCGGCGTGCCGCACGCTTCCCGCCAACGCCCGTTGCGATTCGCGCACTCTTGGCGCGGTGGACTGTGCCTGCGCCCAGGCAAGTGCGAACACCGTCGCCACCACTACCGCCGCGAGTATCTGCCAGGTCCACTCCGCGG
>JBMYXJ010000737.1:0-1791 GCA_049608285.1 Mycobacterium sp.
GACACTGAATCGGTTGGCCCGCTGGGTCGGGAAATGCTCAGTGCCCGCTCTGGGCGTGCGATGGACTTCACCGACGAGGACCGCCGCCAGTCCAGGGGCGGCGGATCCCCGAAGATCAAGGAGAAGTAGCGTCCGCGGCGATGGAAGCTCAGCCTGTGAGCCTGTTGCCCCTCTCGCTCTGGGCATACGCCCAAAACCTTTGGCACAAAAGTCCTGCGGTGGTCACATCGTCGAGTCGATGATGCCGTCCCGGATGGCGGCCATTGCCGCGTTGTCGTCCTCGTTGTAAGTGAGCAGCCAGTGTTTGGCCGCCGAAACCTCGTCAGGATCGGCGCTGGTATGCACTTTCGATAAATAGGTCTGGGAGATCGCGCCGCCAGGATCATCTACCCGCCAGGAGAACCCGAACTGCGGGGCCACCTTCTTGATGCTCGATCCGTGCAGTGCGAAGAAATTCTTCTTGAAAACCTTCTCCAGATCCACGAACACCGTTGCGTCTGAGTGCTCTTTAGTGAGCATCAGGCGCTCCTCTTGCGAGGTTCCTCGGCGATGCGTTCACGCGTCGCGTTGGTTCTGCCCTCACCGCTCGCGGCCGCCTTTTTGCGGGCGGTCTTACGCGAACTCCTCAGGCGATCGGACATGCCGATTGTCTGAGCCGCCGTCTCCAGGGCCGTCCCTGAAACTGCTGACGTGCGGGGGCGACGCCCTGACTGGGCGTCGACTGGCAGGTCCGGCCAGTCGCGGAGGTTGCGGGCCGCGTTGATGTCGCGGTCCACGTCTTCACCGGTGATCGGGCAGCGAAGGACTTTGTCCAGCTTGATCTTCCCCGAATCCCGCTTGCTTTCCAGCCGGCACGGTGAACCGTCGTGCTGGAAGCAACCGTGGTGGATCTGGCTGGAAGCAAACCAGCGATCCGCCACGGTCAGTGTCGCGCCGTGACGGAGGGCTTTGTAGACCAACTGCGGTCTGACCAGACCCATCGCGGCGTCGGAGACGCAGCGGCGGAAAGCCCGCCGCCCCATGCTCCGATTCATAGCGGCCACGTCGAGATCCTCGATCACAACGTGGCCGTACTCACTGGCCAGTTCGGTGGTGAGCTGGTGAGTGGCTTCCCGCCGCAGGTGCACACACCGGCGGTCAAGGCGGGTCAGCTTGGCTTTCGCTGACTTCCACCCTCGTGAGCCGGGAATCCGGCGGGAAAGTTGTCGACCGGTCCGGCGGCGCTCACCAAGAGACGCCCGCAGTGGGGCCGGGTTCGCATACTCGGCGATGGTCTCTTCGCCGGTGTTCTCATCGACGGTGGCCACGGTCGCCAAGGTGCGCAAACCGAGGTCCACACCCGCGCGAACCGCCGGATTCTTCGGCACCACAGCGACATTCGGGGTCCGAACCGTGTAGTTCACGGAGACGAACAACCGGCCCCACTGCTCGGAGAGTGTCATGTTCAAGATCCGGGCACGCCCGGAAGCCAGGTGGCGCTGAACGCGGCGGGTGTTCTCCATGGTGCGCAACGCTCCGACTACGGGAAGCACGATGGTTCTGCGGTCGGCGTCGAATCGCATCGTTCCGGTGGTGAACCGGACCCGGGGCCGGTCTGTGCGGCGCGACTTGAACCGCGGGAATCCGACACGTCGTCCCTTGCGGGTCCCGGCCTTGCTGGATTTCCAGTTGTTCAGCGCGGTCACCGCGTCGGCGATCCCGGTGGAGTAGCACTCCTTGCTGTTTTCCGCCCACCAGGGGGCTACCTGGTCTTTGGCCCGGTTCCACTCCTTGCGCAGCGCGCCCAGCTCC
>JBMYXJ010000738.1:0-1789 GCA_049608285.1 Mycobacterium sp.
GTGTCAGCGATGTCCCGAGACATACAAGTGTCAGCGATGTCCTGAAACAGAACACGGCGGCAGGCGAAGGCAACCACGCCGAAATCGCTAGAGCTGCTCGTAGGTGCCCTGGATGACCGCACGGGCTATGGCGTGACCGAACAGATTGAACCCCAGGTACGCCGGGGTCCCTTCGGCGGGCACATCGAGCTTCTCAACCCCAACAGCGTGCACCGCCACGATGTAGCGGTGCGGCCCGTGTCCGGCGGGCGGAGCGGCACCGAGGAACCGCTTCAGTCCGGCGTCATTAGCCAAGGTGACTGCATCGCCAGGGAATCCGCTGGCGCTGCCATCGCCTGCACCGGCAGGCAGATCGGTGACTGTCGCCGGGATGTTGAACACCGCCCAGTGCCAGAACCCAGAAGCAGTCGGCGCGTCCGGGTCATAGACGGTGACGGCAAAACTGCGGGTGGTCTCGGGAAAACCCGACCAGCTCAGCTGGGGCGAGATATCTGACCCGCCTGCTCCCATGATGCCGCTGACTTGGTCGTTGGACAGCGGTTGCCCGTCATTGAAAGAGTCGGAAGTCAGTGCGAACGTAGGTAACTCGGGCAGGAAGTCGTAAGGGTTGTACGGAAAAGACACTGCGGCAGATCCTTTCGTTTCAGTCGGCTGTTCAGCAATTCAGCAGGAAGTTCTCAAGTACTTGTGCGCCAAAGATCAGCGCCTCAACAGGGACCCGCTCATCGACGCCGTGAAACAGCGCGGCGAAGTCCAGGTCAGGGGGCAGCCTCAGGGGCGCGAAACCAAAGCAACGAATCCCCAAGCGGGCGAAGTGTTTTGCATCAGTTCCACCGGAAAGCATGTATGGCACGATCCGCGCTTGAGGATCCGCAGACAAGATAGCGGCATTCATCGCCTCAAGCAGCTCGCCGTCGAACGTGGTCTCGTAGGAGGGTAATTCGGTGATCCACTCGCGGGCAACGTCGGGGCCGATGACCTCATCAACCTCACTTTCGAATTCGGCCAGCCGGCCCGGCAGAACGCGGCAGTCGACGACGGCCTCGGCGGTGGCGGGGATGACGTTGGCTTTGTACCCAGCCTTGAGCATCGTTGGGTTGGCGGTGTCGCGCAGGGTCGCACCCACGATCTTGGCAATCGGCCCGAGTTTGGTCACGGCGCCCTCAATATCAGGCATGCTCGGATCGAAGCTGTGCCCGGTCTCCTCGCTCACCGCTGCCAGGAACTGCTCCACCGACTCGGTCAGCACGATGGGGAACTGGTGACGGCCAAGCTTCGTGACGGCCTCGGCCAGTGCGGTCACCGCGTTGTCCTCGTGCACCATCGACCCGTGGCCGGCCCGGCCCCGCGCTGTCAAGCGCATCCACATCATCGCCTTCTCGGCGGTCTCGATGAGGTAGAGCCGGCGATCACCCCCCTCGCGTCGCGGCACGGTCAACGAGAACCCGCCGACCTCGCCGACCGCTTCGCTGACACCGTCAAACAGATCCGGACGATTCTCCACCAGCCATTTGCAGCCGTACGTGCCGCCGGCCTCCTCGTCGGAGACGAACGCGAAAACGAGGTCGCGAGGCGGCACGAGACCCGACCGTTTGAAATGCCGGGCGACCGCGATCATCATCCCGACCATGTCTTTCATGTCGACTGCGCCGCGGCCCCACACGTAGCCGTTCTCGACAGCCCCGGAAAACGGATGCACACTCCAGTCGGACGCCTCAGCGGGGACTACGTCAAGGTGACCGTGCAGCATCAGCGCGCCGCGCGCAGGGTCAGCTCCCTTGAGCCGGGC
>JBMYXJ010000739.1:0-1785 GCA_049608285.1 Mycobacterium sp.
GCTCAGATCATCACGTTGGTCGAGCAGGCTCAGGGTTCCAAGGCCCCCATTCAGCGCCTGGCCGACCTAGTGTCGTCCTACTTTGTGCCGGCAGTGATGGCTATAGCGGTCGTCACGTTCACCGTGTGGTTCACCATCGGCCCCCAGCCGGCCCTCACATTGTCATTGGTGGCTTCGGTCGCGGTGCTCATCATCGCCTGTCCGTGCGCTCTGGGGTTGGCCACACCGTTGTCGATCATGGTGTCCACAGGTAAAGGCGCCGAGCATGGCGTATTGATTCGATCGGCCGAGGCGCTCGAGACCGCGCACAAGATCGATACGATCATTTTGGACAAGACCGGCACCATCACCCGCGGTGAACCCGCGCTGACCGATGTCCTCACCATCGGCAGCATCGGCGAGGACGAGTTGTTGACTCTGGTCGCCTCGGCCGAACAGTCCTCCGAACACCCCTTGGCCCAGGCCATCGTCACCGGCGCCCGGGCCCGAAACCTTGAACTTGCCGACGCCTCAGAGTTCGAGTCCGTCACCGGTATGGGTATCAAGGCAGTGGTGGATGACCACGAGATCCTCATCGGCAACGAACGGCTTCTCAGTGCTGCCAGCATCCCCACCACGGCACTGGCCGCTGAGGTGGATCGACTCGCCGAAGCGGGTCGCACCCCCATGTTGGTCGCTGTTGGTGGCGCGCCCGCAGGCGTTGTCGCGGTTGCCGACACCGTCAAGGAGGACTCGGCTGCAGCTATCGCCGCATTGCGTGCCCTGGGCATCCGGGTGGCCATGATCACCGGCGACAACGCCCGCACGGCCGCCGCCGTCGGCCGCGAGGTCGGTGTCGAACGGATCCTCGCCGAGGTCCTGCCCGAACGCAAGGCCCTTGAGGTGCACCGCCTCCAAGGCGAGGGTGGCGTCGTGGCCATGGTCGGCGACGGGATCAACGATGCCCCCGCACTCGCCCAGGCCGATGTCGGCTTCGCCATCGGAACCGGCACCGACGTCGCTATCGAATCTTCCGACATCACCCTGATCTCTGGAGCCCTCGACGGCGTGGTCACCGCTATCACCCTGAGCCGGGCCGCCATGGCCAACATCCGCCAGAACCTATTCCTGGCCTTCGTCTACAACGGCATCGGCATCCCCATCGCCGCCGGCGTGCTCTACCCAGTCATCGGAGTGCAACTCAGTCCGATGATCGCGGCCGCGGCGATGGCAGCTTCGAGTCTCTCCGTTGTCGGCAACGCCAGCCGCCTGCGCCGCTGGCGCCCGCAGGTCATCGACACCAGCAATATCTCTGCGGTATCCGAACCCGTTGTCGAGAAAGGCACGGACAACGCTGAGATGAGCGCCGCCCACTAAAGTCGTGGATCCGTTGTTCGGCACGGTTATCGACGCCGCGGCGGTTGCGGTCCCTGCAGGTCACCACGATCTCTTACCGCGGACGAATCTGCTTGTTGGTAACCAGCGCACGGTTCCGTAGCGGCAATTCGCCTCCACGCGGCGCCGGCGCAGGCTATGAATCAACAGTGAGCAACCACCATGTGAATTTGACCAAGCAAGAAAATTCGTTGATCGCCGAGTCCGAGCCCCACTCCCTGGACCGCATGGACGAGGAGTCACTCAAGGAGCTGCAGAACCGACTCAGGCGAGCCCGCGACAAACATTTCACCCTGTTGCGGCGCCAAGGTGCGGCGCGCGTGGAGGCCGAGAGATCTCGTGGCGCGGCCGAACCCGCAAACGAACGGACCGAAGAAAAGGTGGCGATATTCGACGAGGCGCTTGCTCGGG
>JBMYXJ010000740.1:0-1783 GCA_049608285.1 Mycobacterium sp.
ACGAGGCCATCTACCCCGAAAACGCGTTCAAAACTGCATGGGCAAACCTGCTCTACACCGACCTGGTGAGCATTAATGCTGACATCAACAGCCAAATCCCCCAGGCTATTCTCACCGGCAACCTGTTCGGCACCATCAGCGAAAGCGCACAAGCAGTGCTGACCAGCAGCGGCCCCACGGCGCTGGTAGAGAGCATCACCGCGCCGACCATGCTGATCCAGGGCATCCAGGATGGCTTGTTCGTTCTGGAGCAGTCGATTCAAAACGGTGAGATCCTGACCGCTAACGGTGTCGAGACCAAGCTGATCTGGTTCTGCGGCGGTCACGGCCTGTGCCTCAATCCAAAGGCCGAAAGTCAATTCGACGGCGTCGCGGATGCGACCCTGACGTGGATGCGTACGTTCGTGAACGGCGATCCACTTACACCGCCGAAGAATTTCCAGTGGTTCGCTCAGCAGGGGGGCCACTTCATCGCTGATCTCTTCCCGTGGGACGAGGGCTTCGCCGGCCCGACCATCGACGCACAGAGCGACGGAGGTTTCCTGCCGTACCTGCCACTGGGTATCGGAGGCTCCGGTCCTTCCAAGGATCCCAATGTCCCCAGCCTCCTAAAGAAGGCCACGGCCTCTGAGGCGAGTAACGCATTGGATGTTCTCATTACGACACCTACTCCCGAAACCCTGATTGTGGGCGCTCCGGAGGTGAGCTTCACCTATTCCGGCTTTGGTAACGCCGAGTTCGTCTACGGCCAAATCGTCAACGTAGCAACCGGCCTCGTGCTGGGTAACCTGGTCAAGCCCATCCCGGTGACCTTGGACGGAAAGACCCACACCGTGACCTGGAATCTGGAGAACATTGCCTACACGTCGCCCGAGGCGGAAAACGCGGAGTTGAAGTTCCAGTTGACCACTGCGGCCAGCCCGTACGCGCGCTGGTCTGCGTGGGGTGGAATCAACGTCAGCGACATCGAGGTGAAACTGCCCACCGTCGCGCCCGGCGTCGCGGAGCGGGTAGTTGGCTAATTCCGCTCGATCCCGCGGAACCGAATTCCTAGGGAACGTCCGACGGGTCGCGGGCCGCTGAATCAAGCCGACGACCATTCAGCGGGCAAAGCCGTCTACCCTTCGCCTCACTGGGCATTGGACCCCTCCCGATAACCCGCGGCGGCCTGAGGCAAGTCAACATTTCCTGCCGTTTGCCGACCGTCAGGCGAGCTCGGAAGTAGTGTTTAGCAAACACTCGTCAACGCTGGCTCGGGAGGGAACTATGAAGGCTGCTCGGTATGTGGGTCGCGTGGGTGGGCTTGCGGTGGCTTTGGGGGTCGGCACCGCAGTCTTCACCGGCTACGGCGTTGCTGTCGCCGAGACCGGATCCGAGGGTTCGGCGTCAAGTTCGGCGTCGAGTTCAGCACCGAGTTCAGGGCCGGGTTCAGATTCCTCGGGTTCTGGTGACTCGTCGGGTTCTGCCGATGCTGCCGACTCGTCGGGGTCTAGCGATGATGGCGCTGGCGAAGACAGTGATCCCAGCGGTGCTGATGATTCCGCAGCCGCAGACGACGCCGACCTTTCCGACGAGCTGGCAGACGAGCTAGCAGACGACCTCGCCGAAGACGCAGCCGCTGAGGAGGCGGAAACGTCGGGTTCTGGCGGGTCTGGGTCCTCGGGAACAGATGACGCCGACCTTGCCGAAGCCATCGCTGACCTCGATGACGAAGCCGAGGATGCTGCAGAAGACGAGTCGTCCTCGAGTTCGGTAGTGAGTTTGGCCAGCGCCACGCTGAACC
>JBMYXJ010000741.1:0-1783 GCA_049608285.1 Mycobacterium sp.
GGTGTCGGCGACCTCTCGATGAACCAGCGCCTTGGGAATCACCCCGACGGTGAGCCCACCTTCGGCCCGGGCGGCGCTAGCCATCGCCCCCATCGCCGAGACGTTGCCGCCACCGGAGACCAATGTCCAGCCCCTGCGGGCAATCGCGTTCCCGATTCGGTGTGCGAGGTCCAGCAACTCAGGGTGCGTCGGACCCGAGGCGCAGTAGACGCACACGGCCCATTGGCGTTCGGGTTCTCGGGACACGAGCTCAAAGGTAGCCATAGGCTTAGCCGGTGGGTGTACCCGTGCCTGTACCGGCGCCTGTTAACTGGGTGACCGCAGCCCACGAACCCGCGCTGGCTTTGCTCGAACTGGGTGTACGTACGCGTATCGGTGCCGTATTGATCGGACCTTCGGGGGTCGGCAAGAGGACGTTGGCACACGAGGCGGCCGAGCGGCTAGGCCCGGCTTTCCCCAAGGTCAGCTGGGTGCGCGCGACCGCGTCAGGTACAGCAATCCCGTTCGCCGCGTTCGAGAGGCTGCTTGAGGTGCCCGAAACCGGCAAGACCGCCGCAGTGCTGCGGTCTGCTCGGGGCGCCCTGGGCGACGGTCGGCTCCTCGTCGTCGACGACGCGCACCTGCTGGATTCACTGTCCGCAGCGCTCCTCTACCAGCTGGCGGTCAGCCGTAAGGTCCGGATGCTGCTCACCGCCACCGTCGACAGCGCACGGGTTCCCGCCGAAATTTCAGCGCTGTGGCAAAACGGACTGGTCGCGCGGATGGACCTCGATCCACCCGGCCACGACGACAACCGACTGATGACACAGGTTGAGGAATTCGTCGAGACGCTGCCAGCCGCGTCGCATCGGGTGCTGGAGTTGCTAGCCCTCACCGACCCGCTACCGTGGGCCCACGCCGCGGCGCTGACCGGGCCAGATGCCCCCAAGGAGGCCCTACGACGCGGCGCAGTCGTGGTAACCGACGACGGGCTGCGCCCTTCGCATCCGCTGTTCGTGGAGGCGGTCCGCGGCGCGCTCGGCGGACCGGAGCTGCGTAGGCTGCGCACCGCATTGGTAGGGCGCTTCCCGGCCCCCGACGGCGGTGGGGTCGTGGAGCGGCTGCGTTTGGCCGTACTCGCGAGCGGCAGTGACCGTCCGCAGCCGGTTTCCGATGTCTGCGCCGCCGCCCAGGAAGCATTGCGGCTGGGAGATTTGGAGCTCAGCGAACGACTCGGGAAGGCCGCGCTGAAGCGGGAACCTGGCCTGGCCGCCAGTCTCATCGTTGGTTACTCATTGGCGTGGCAAGGTCGCGGTCGGGAGGCCCAGGCGGTGCTCGCCGAAATCGATCCTGCAGCGTTGACCGAAGAGGAACTGATGGCGTGGGCATTGCCCACAGCGGCCAACCAGTTCTGGATGCTGTCTGAGCCTGAGCCTGCGACCGCGTTCCTGAAGGCCACCCGCGCCAAGGTGTCCTCGCCGGCCGCGCTGACCACCCTCGACGCACTGTTGACAACCTTCACGATGAACGCCGGCAATCTGAGTGCGGCGATGCAGATCGCTGACGAGGTCTTGCGATCACCGACCGCCGACGACACCGCAATCGGCTGGGCAGCATCGGCTGCCGCGTTGAGTTCGGCGCGGATGGGTCGCTTCGGCGATGTCGATAGGTTGGCCGAACAAGCGCTGGCTGCCGAGCACCCGGGGTTACTGCGGTTCACCAGTGGGTTCGGCCAGACGACAGCTCTGGTGATGACCGGCGCACCGGAACGGGCGCTGGCGTTGGCGCAGCAGCTCACCGATTT
>JBMYXJ010000742.1:0-1779 GCA_049608285.1 Mycobacterium sp.
ACCGAAGTCAAGCCGCTGATCCTGACCAGTGCCGACGCGGTCGACGACACCAGAGCGCGTCTTGGCGGGCTCGCGGAGGTTCTCGATGCCACCGGCGCGCACGCCGATTCGGTCGATCTGCGTGTCGCACTAAACCTGCTGTCCAGTAGAGGTCTGCGGTGTGTGCTCACCGAAGGTGGCCCCGGCGTCCTCGGCATGTTTATCGAAGAGAATCTGCTCGATGAGATATGTCTGACCGTGGCTCCAGTTCTCGCCGGCGGAAAGCCGGCACGCATCGTGACCGGGCCCGCCGAAGTGCACACTGCGATGCAGCTCAGCCACGCGCTCACCGACGACGGCGGCTACCTCTACCTCCGCTACCGTCGCCGCGACCCGCGTGCTCCGGCGGTAGCTGAGCGACGCTGGTAAGTACTGTGGTCGGCATGCGTCGTCTGCTCCATGCTCTGCGCACTCGCGACCCGAATGCGTCTCACATGCGCAATGTTGCCGCGCTGTCAGTCGTGGTCTGCGTCGCCCTGGTCGGCTGTTCGCCGGGCTTGGCGGCGAACCCTCGCTACGCCACCGACTCCGGGGCTGGACCCCAAGGCCAGGTTTCGACCAGCGCGCCGACTGAGGGGCCTCCGCCGGTGGAGCCCCCCAAGAACGAATTGTCTTGGCGGAATTGCACATCACAGGTATTCAGCGACGCCTCGGTCGACCCGATCCCCGGCGTCTCGCTGGACTGCGCCAGCTATGACGCCGACCTCGATCCCATCAATGGCGCCAGCGGGACCCTCAGCATAGGAGTAGTGCGCGCGAGATCCGCGCAGACACCGGGGGATGCCGGGCCGCTGGTGATGACTACCGGGACAGATCTTCCATCGTCTTTCCAGCTCCCGGTGTGGCTGTCCCGCGCTGGAATCGACGTGCTGGACCAACGCCCCATCGTGTCAGTGGATCGGCGGGGCATCGGTATGTCAGGCGCACTGGACTGTCGCGACCTGTTCGATCGCCAGGAGATGATCGAACAGGCCCAGTTCCAGCCCGGTGACGACCCCGTCGCCAATCTCGGTGCGGTGGCGATGACGGCCACCACAAGCTGCACCGACGCCATCGCCCCAGGGGCCTCGGCGTACGACAACTCCCGCGCCGCCGAAGACATCGAGCGCCTGCGCACCACCTGGGATGTGCCCGCGCTGGCGCTGCTCGGCGTGGGCAACGGTGCACAGGTGGCCCTGGCCTACGCGGGGTCGCACCCGAGCAAAGTAGCCAGGATCATCCTGGATTCCCCACTGCCGCTTGCTATCTCCGCTGAGGCCGCCACTGAACAGCGCGTCAAGGGGCAGCAGGCCGCCTTGGATGCGTGGGCTGTCCAGTGCGTGGCGACCAACTGCGTGCTGGGCGAGGACCCCAAAGGGGCGGTCGACACATTGCTGACCTCGGCCCAGAACGGCCGGGGGCCCAACGGCGCATCCGTTGCCGCGGTCGCCGAAGCCATCTCGACCGCGCTGGCTTACCCGCAGGGCGACCGGGTGACTGCCGGCAACGACCTCGCAGTCGCGGTGGCCGACGCCCGATCGGGCAACACCGGCCGAATGAACGCCCTGATCAGCCGGGCTGAATCGCTTCGTCAAACCGACGGCCAGTTCGTCAATACCTGTAGCGACGCACTGAACCGGCCCACCCCCGACCGGGTCCGCGAGCTTGTCGTGGCCTGGGGCAAGCAGTACCCGCAGTTCGGCAGGGTTGGCGCACTGGACATGGTGAAGTGCCTGCACTGGCCCAGCGGCACCGTACCGC